>CALGUT010000352.1 GCA_937920335.1 uncultured Opitutales bacterium | reverse complement strand
GCGGTGGGGTGTTGAGTGTCCTGGGTCGCGCTTAAATAGCCGCGGGGTTTGTTAAGCATGATGTGGTAGGCGGTTCTTGCCTGAAGCACCTCGCTGTCTAGCTCGACACGGCAGAATTCACTTACCGGGTGATGGCGGTTAGTTGTGATAGCTCCATTTACCCGCACGCGGTCCTGAGCTAATAGACGGCTTACCGTATTCTGACTTTGTTGAGTAGCGGTTCGGATGAAGCTATCCAGGCGCATGAAATTCTAGTGGAAGAAACTAATTACTGATTTAACAAATAAATATGGGTTGTCTAACGAACGGAGTCTATGCCATAAAATCCGCCTATGACCCTAAGTAAACCAGTTATTCTGTGTGTCTCATTCTTGTGGTGTTTTTTATCTGCGTCGGCCGCCAAGAAACAACCGAATATCGTTCTGATTATGATCGACGATGCGAGTTGGGAGTGTTTCGGCTCCTACGGGGCGGTTGATTATGAGACGCCTCATATTGATAAGCTCGCGAGCAAGGGGCTACAGTTTGACCACTGTTATTCAACGCCGATCTGCACGACCTCGCGGGTCAAGCTGATGACGGGTCAGTACAATTTTCGTAACTACACTCATTTCGGTTATCTTAATCCGAGAGATAAAACGTTTGGCCATCTGTTGCAGGATGCCGGGTATCGCACGGCCATTGCCGGTAAGTGGCAGCTCAACGGTTTGTATCACGACGCCCCAGATAGTCTGGATAAAACCAGACCTCTAAAAGCCGGTTTTCACGAATCACTTCTGTGGCAGGTAACCACAGGTAAAAGCGTAAATGCGGGAGGCGGAGAGCGTTATTGGAATGCGCCTCTCGAGCATAACGGTGAAACGATCTCGAGGGAAACGAACTGGGGTAAATATGGTCCGGATCTGTTTACCGATTTCGTCTGCGATTTTATCGAACGAAACCAGGAAGATCCGTTTTTCGTCTATTACCCAATGGTGTTGGTCCATGATGTATTTGTGCCGACACCCGATACGATTGGCGATACCCCCATGGAGGAGGCAAACAAGATGCCCAAGGAGCCCCACTTGCGAAAGAAGCACTTTGTAGACATGGTCAACTACATGGATAAACTGGTGGGTAGGATCGTGAATCAGGTTGAAGCTCTAGGCTTAGCGAAAGACACCCTTATCATGCTGACAGCCGATAACGGAACGGATACCAAGATCACGTCCAATTGGAATGATATGGAGTTACAAGGAGGCAAGGGCGGTACGACCGATCGTGGCACCCACGTTCCTTTTATTGCTTACTGGAAAGGGAAGACACCCCAAGGAGTTGTATCAAAAGACCTAATAGAATTTACTGATTTCTACCCCACGATTGCAGCCGCAGCTGGAATCAAATTGGGGCCAACTGACCCGATTGATGGCATAAGCTTCTATCCCCAGCTAGTCGGTGAAGCTGGCCTTAAACGCGAGTGGCAGCTGAATCATTACCAGCCTTACTGGGGACCCATGCCCGGCCAGTATATTCGTGACAGAGATTACAAGCTCTACCGCGATGGCCGGTTCATTCACGTTTCAAAGGATCTCTTTGAAGAACGAGATATGTCCAGCACAACCGACAGCGATGCACTCGCAGCCAAAGAACAGCTCGGGGCCATCCTGTTCCAGATTCCTGATGTCGTTGAAGGCAATGGAAACGTTGTCGAAAAGCATCGACCTGTCTATCCCGGCATTCAAAGACTCGTGGAAGAATCGGAGTAAGCTAATCCAAGGAGCGACCTATTTTTCTACGCGTTCAAGTGTCAAAGCAAAGGCTTCACCATAGGTCAGTATAACCACTTCACCGACGTTCAATTCAGCAATCAAAGCTGGATCTTCGACAGGGATTGTCAGGTAATTTCCTTCGGGGCCGCGGATAGTTACGGAGCCCTCGACGCCGTCAATGATTTGAACGGCAACCACTGCCTTGATAATGGTTCCGGTCGCAGCGCCTGGCAAACGGTCAGAACCCGCAATCTGGGCATCTTCAATAATCTCAATCGGACTGGCATATTCCTCGGGAGTAGGTTCGCTAAACTCTGCCTTCAAGTAAGATAGGTAGGTTGCTTCGATGAAGTCTCCTTCTTTAAATTCATCTAAACGTTTAATCGCCGGACTCGCTGTGATCGTTACGAGTTCACCACTTGTGCCTCAAAGCACTACTTCCCGAGTTTCAAGGTCAATGGACTCGATAACGGCTTGTATGGAAATTTCTTCGGTTTTTTCACGAGCATCTCTGCGTGACTCGTGGCTTCCTGCAAATACTACGGTTTGCATTGCAACAATCAAAAGGCTGAATTTTAAGAATGTTTTCATCATAGGGTCAGTTTTATTTCAAACGGTTTTGGGTGGTGATCCGGCCTGAGAAAAGTGGACACGAGATTCTCTTAAAGAGAGGATCGAAACATGACAAGACGACGTTACACAGCCGAGTTCAAAAAAGAAGCGGCTCGTATGATACTGATAGACGGGACGCCAGTGCGCGAGGTCTCCGAGCAGCTGGGCGTGCCTGAAGGGGTGCTTTACAACTGGAAGGCAAAACATCTGGACGAACTGGAAGCGTTGAAGCCTGATGGTGCTGCCAGTCCGAAGACGTTGGCGGCTGAAAACGCTGAGCTGCGCAAGGAGCTGGCGAAGGCCCGACGGATGAATGAGATACTAAAAAAAACGGTGGGCTACTTCAGCAAGGAAGACTAATGCAGTATCACTTCATAAAAGATAACAGTGATCTTTTTTCTATTGAGGAGCTATGCGATTGCTTTGGCCTGAGCCGTAGCGGTTATTACGCCTGGATGAGTCGTGAACCGAGCGCCCGGGCTCGTGAAGATGCCTTGCTCAAAGAGCGTATAGAATCGCTGCACAAGCAGTCCAAGCGGCGCTATGGGTACCGTCCGATTTACCACCACCTCCAGGATGAATGCCTCGATTGCGGCCGCGATCGAACCCTGCGCCTGATGAACGAGATGAAGATTACAGGTACCCAGAAGAAACGTTTCAAACCTCTGTGCACGGACAGCAACCATGACTTTGGCTATAGAGCGAATCTACTGCGTGAATGGGGCAAGCCGCAACGCATAGATCAAGTCTGGGTGGCCGATACGACCTATCTGCGCACTGAAGCAGGCTGGTCTTATCTGGCAACCGTTATGGATCTGTTCAGTCGACGCGTGATCGGATGGAGCGTTTCAAACCACAACGACTCGAAGCTCGTCTGCCGTGCATTACAATCGGCGATACTTACACGTGGAGGCAGCCTTCCACCCAAGCTGATACATCATAGTGACCGAGGCAGCACCTATGCCAGCTACGAATACCAAGACATGCTGCTGAGCTTTGGAATCCGCCAGAGTATGAGCGCGAAAGGAAACTGTTACGACAACGCCGCGATGGAATCCTTCTTCGGAAGGTATAAAACCTCATCGGTCGGGGACATCGTCTTCACCGACGAAGTCCATGCTCGCAGCAATGCCTTCGAATACATCGAAGTCTTCTACAACCGATTCAGAAAACACGCCTCGCTGGGTTACA
>CALGUT010000351.1 GCA_937920335.1 uncultured Opitutales bacterium | reverse complement strand
TGATATATCAGTTAGTTCCCATCGAATTATCGACGCAAGCTACTTGTGCCCTCCCCCACGGATGATGTCGAAGATAACCCATATACCGAATATGAATGAAATAAGGTAACCGAGGATGCCAATAGCAGGAAATCCCCACAATAGAGGCTCTACACCCGTTGTAATGATAGTGGAGGATCCCATAATCAGGGCAGCGATGATTACCGCAAGAACCAGCCGATTCGCACTGCGATTGATCGATTCGTTAAGTTCATCCAAGCCCTGGTGATTCAGGTTAATATGGATATCCTCTTCTTCGATACGCTTGAGCACTCGTTGGATATTTCCGGGCAAACCGGTCAGACGTTCAAAACTGTCGCCAAATATCCAAAGTAGTTTCCTGAGCAACGGTCGCGGCTGCCAACGCTCCCGCTGAAGATCCTCCACAAATGGCTGAGCCACCTGGGCAATGTTGAAATCAGGATCCAACATCACCCCCGTCTGCTCAATCGAGATCACTGCTTTCGCCAACATGATATAATCATCCGCCACAGCGATTCCATTCACTCCAAATACATGCAACAGCTCCAGAATGATCCGACCGGAATCTTTGGCCTTTATCTTAGGTCCGAATTGATCGAGCGCCCTCATAATATCCATCTCTAACCGCGGACCATCTACCGGCTTTCTGAACTTCCCCATACGGTTGCCCCGATAGGCAATATGCTCGATATCACGCGCAGTAACAGCCTTTAAAAGATCGGCTAAATGATAACGCATCTGCTTGGTCAACTGCCCGACCATTCCCCAGTCAAGGAGACAGATACGGCCTTCATCAGTCACCAGAACATTACCTGGATGCGGATCGGCATGAAAAAACCCGTTGCAGATGATCTGGTGAAATACCGAGTTCCCACCGTGACGAGCTAATTCAGCTTTCTCTTCCACGGTTCCAGAGAAATTCTCTGGAGACACTCCTCTAACAAACTCGGTTACTAATAGCCGATTGGTCGTAAACTCAGAGTATACAGCCGGTGCAAACACATGTTCTTCAAATGGATTTCGCGCACTAAAAATCTCGCTGTAGTTGGCCTCATGAGTAAAATCGAGCTCATTGAGTAAACTATCCTTCAGTTGCTCCACCAAACGAGGAAGATTGTAAACGCGAAGATCTTCCATCCGCTCATGCACTTCGCGAGCCAACCAACTAAGAATCTCCAAGTCGGAAATAAGATCTTTTTTGATATCCGGTCGCTGAATCTTAAGTGCCACGACCTCACCTGTACTCTTAAAAACTGCACGGTGAACCTGCGCGATAGAACCACTGCCAATCGATTTTTCGTCTACCTCGGAAAAGACTTCAGAAGTCGGTCTCCCTAATTCAGTTTCGAGTACTAATGCGATCTTATCAAACGGCACCGGAGTCACTTTATCTCTGAGATTTTTTAGGGACTCCAAAAGCGGGGCTGGGATACTATCGGAGCGTGTGCTGATGAGCTGCCCCATCTTTACAAATGTGGGGCCCAGTTCCTCCATCGCCAAACGGATGCGATCCCACTGACTTAAGGGGGCATCTGCCTTATTGACAAAACGGTCCACCCAACCGGTAGGAATGTTCAGCTGGGTAAGAAGATTGCTGAACCCATAACGAACCAGAACCGTGAAGATTTCTTTGGCGCGGACGGCATCGCGCAATAGAGAGAAAGGCTTCAAATGCAGATTTTAGTCGTCCTGCTTATCAGCAAGTTTGGCTTCCAATTCATCGATGCGTTTGCCCATGGCTTCGAGTTGCTCCCGGGTCACCAGTTTAGCTTCCTGAAGAAACTTCTCCATCGTCGATGCCAGCTCTTCGCGCGAGCTCTCCCACTCTTCCTTGCCTTGTTCAACCACCTTGTTGGCTACCTCCTTCGCTTCTTCTGCGTTCAGCTTTCCTTTTTCAATAAGATCGCCCATGGCCTTTTCGACCCGTTCGGCAGTAATCACCGTGGCGCCTAGCCCGGCTAGTAGTGTTTTTTTGATCGTTTCTATCATGAGTTAATTGGGTTTATTAATAACTATGCGAATCGCGAGAAAAACCACAACCAGCATCTATAAAAACCATAGATCGCCAGGTCACCTTCCTGGTTCCGATATTTACTCTTGTTTATCCAAGTAAAAGTGTTTGTGTCGGCTGCCTTTCAGAACTCCTCACTGAAACTATGGAATCTTATCCAACATTCGACTCACGCAAGGAGCTGAAGTCGATGCTGAGTCTCGCTACGCCACTCATCATCATTCACCTTGCGATAACCGGCATGCAATTTGCCGATGCGTTGATGGTGGCCAGGATTGGCGACGAAGCATTGGCAGCTGTTATGCCAGCCGGTTTTGCCTATTTTCTACTGATCAGTTTTGGCTGGGGATTCTTCGCGGTAGTCAGCACGTTCGTATCACAAAGCTTGGGACAAAAAGACGAGCAAGCCTGCGGACAGTATACCTGGAATGCAATGTGGATCGCTATCATCTACGCGACCTTGCTAATCCCCATCTTCTGGTTCCTAGCGGTGCCCTTTTTCAAAGTCATGGGCCATGCACCTCAGGTCCAGGAATACGAAGTTATTTATTTCAGAATCAGCCTCTACGGAGGGATTCCGAATCTAACGCTATTAGTGGTCAGTAATTTCTTTACCGGACTCCACCGAACCACCTACCTGCTTTGGTCTGCTGTCACTGGATCCATCCTGAATATCATATTCAATTACTACCTGATCTTTGGGGTCTGGATATTTCCTGAACTCGGAGTTGCCGGATCCGCCTGGGGAACAGTTTTGGCTAACATTTGCCAATGCATCATCATCTTTGCGCTATTCTGGAAAAAGGAGTTTCGCGTGAAATACGGCACCGTGAAACCCACCTGGGACTGGATCAAAATGAAACGCCTGATTCGAGTCGGTGCCCCCGGAGGCCTTCAAGGCGTTTGGGAGCTGATGACCTGGGGTATCATTCTGACTTGGCTGATTGGCCTTTTTGGGACGGAGCCATTGGCGGCCAACACCATCGTCGTTCGATACCTCCACCTTTCATTCATGCCGGCCATCGCCATTGGCTTTATCATAACAGCTGTCGTGGGAAAATCGATCGGCGAAGGTCAATTCGACCGGGCAAACAAGCAGGTCTATTTGGCACTTAAAGTCATGATGGGGTACATGATACTCATGGGTATCGTGTTCTTCGTCTTCCGAGATCCCTTCCTGCGAGTTTTCTCGAAAAGCGAAGAAGTAATCGCGGCGGGTAGAGTCATGTTAATCTTTGCAGCCATTTTCCAGATTTTCGACGCGCTGTTCATCACATTCTCTCATGCCTTGCGCGGAGCGGGAGACACGAAATTCCCAGCCTTTGCACTAGTCAGCTTCTCAACCGTTTTTCTATGTGGTGGCGGATTGTTTATGGTTAAATATTTTCCGCAATATGGTGCCCTAGGGCCCTGGTCCATGACTACACTCTATGTGACTTTCCTCGGAATCACGCTCATGGCCCGCTGGATCTGGGGACCTTGGCGAAAAATGAATATCTTTAAGTAGATTCAGTAGACCTTAATGCTCGGGATACGTGCCGGTGAAATAGCTCAGGAGATTTTGCGCTTCGTTCTGAAAGTTACGCGACAGCCAACGCGTAATATCTCCGATAGACACCAAGCCTAATATGTGTTCCCCCCTCACAACAGGAACGTGACGATGACGGTATTTGTTCATGTGCGCCATGGCCTCCTCAACCGTTACATCCGGACTAAAGGTATCAACTTCTCGGGTCATAACCTCTGAAACGGGGGTTGTATCCGCCGGTAATCCTGGAACTACCACCCGTCGCAGAACATCCCGCTCTGTAAATATCCCCGCTAGTTTTCCCTCATCTAACACGACAATCGAACCGACTCCCTGATGATTCATCTCCTTAACGGCATCGCTAACCGTTGCATGAATATTTATTGAATAGATATGGTGGATTTTTTCTGCGAGGAGTGTGGAAACCGTTACTTTCATGGGGGTATTTAATTGAAGTTTTCGTTGATACGAAAAAATGTAGGTTCAGAAAAACCGAATGACACCCCATAAGATTCCCGGTATCGCTAAGCACCCTATGAAATACAGAAGATTTGGAAAAACAGAAATCGATATTCCCGTGTTCTCCTGTGGCGGCATGCGCTACCAAGACAAGTGGGATGATATGGCTTGGGAGGATGTGCCAAAGGCAGGCCAAGAGAATATAGAGCGCATACTCGCTTATGCTCTGGAAAACGGAATCAACCATATCGAAACGGCACGTGGCTACGGAAGCTCTGAAATGCAGCTCGGCTACGCGTTGAAGCAATTTCCTCGAGAGTCTTACATTCTCCAAACCAAGGTCGCCCCCGAAGACACCCAGGAAGGATTTCTCAAAACCTTCAATCAATCGATGGATTACCTCCAACACGACTACGTGGACTTGTTTAGCATCCATGGTATCAATAACCGGGAGCTAATGAACAAAGCGCTGCGCCCAGGTGGATCGCTCGAGGTCGCTCAAAGACTTAAAGAACAAGGCCGAGTGAAGCACATTGGATTCTCCACCCACGCGGCAAATCATGAAATACTGGAAATGATTAACACCGGAGAATTCGAATACGTGAATCTCCACTGGTACTACACCAATCAACTAAACACCGAATCTATCGAAGCAGCGGCCAAGCACGACATGGGCGTTTTCATTATTAGTCCCAATGACAAAGGAGGCCAGCTCTACGACTCTCCCAAGAAGCTAACCAAGCTCTGTGGGGCCATCGACCCAATGGTTTTCAACGCGCTTTTCTGCCTGGCGAACCCGCATGTCCATACCCTGAGCTGCGGCGCTGCAAAACCCGAGGACTTCGATACCCACATTGATGGGTTACAATACTACGACCAAGCAGCAGAGATCGCCCAACCGATCATCGATAAAATTGAAGCTGAGGTCGCATCGATAATCGATCCTGACTGGCTTGAGAAATGGCAAACGGATATTCCTGAATGGGAAAAACTTCCACAACGAATCAACGTGTTGGATATACTACGTCTCTGGACCTGGGCAAAATCCATTGACCTGGAGAACTACGGCAAATGGCGATACAACATGCTCAGCGAAGATGACATCTGGGTCCCCGGTAATCCGGTTAAAGCATTTGATAAGAACGAAATGGTGGCG
>CALGUT010000350.1 GCA_937920335.1 uncultured Opitutales bacterium | reverse complement strand
TACAGCCAAGGCATCTATAGATACACCTACTTTTGTTGGTTTGTAGCCAAAGTCGTGCTCAAATGCATCGATCTCTCCTGATTTCATCTCCCGACTCATCGGTCCCAATTGTGCGGTGCCTTCTATTAGAGCGGGAGGAGCCGTAGAGGATCCTTTTCCTTCGATCTGAATGTTCACATTCGGATAGAAAGTCCGAAATGATTCGGCCCAAAGAGTCATCAGGTTATTGAGTGTGTCAGAGCCCACTGAATTCAGGTTTCCAGAAACTCCGGAAACGGGTTCATAGACCGGTAGGTCGGGGTCAACAATTGCACTCGCATTGATTCCAATTAGTGAGAGCCATGCAGTTGCTATAACAGTTAGTTTTTTCATTTTGCGGTAAGGATAGGTTCCAGCATAATCCCTGTTGAAGTTCGATTGAGTTGAGAATCAGACTTCAATGGTCATCCGAGGGTTGGTCCCCGAATTTCGGATAAATGAGATCACAGTCTCTTTCCCTTGTATAGTCCTCTATTGTTAAAGCTTTGTGTACGCCGTGTTACGGGAATGTTACAGAAGAGGGGTGTTGGAGACGTCGTGTTCCAGAGGAAAAGCCATATAGACTTATATTGTCTTTGCTGCCGAACGCCGAGCTGACTCGTTTTGATCGCGCGATTAGCTCAAAAAATGCCAGCCTCCCCGAGGGTAGGCTGGCTAATCAAATCGTTCTGGTCGACTACCGGTGCTTAGAAGTAGAAACGATACGCAGTCCAAAAGGTGTAACCGTCGAGATCGCGGCCGACATCTCCGCTTATCGCTTCATATTCTACTCCAGTCATGATCTTTGAGTTGTCCCCTTGTAGGAAGTAGTTGAGTCCCAGATAGAAGGTATGGTTTTGGTCTCCTGCTCCCGTATCTACTCCTTCGTTTCTAGCCACTCGACGAATACCTCGGCTTCCACTGCTCCTGGGAACTGATGAGTCTTCAGATGAGTAGCCAAACTGATAACGACCCACGAGTTCCAGTTTGTCTTCGATAATGAATGTGGAAGGCAATAGCACGATTCCGAATACGCTTCCAGATTCGGTTTCGCCGTAGGATGCACCCGCGAAGAAAAGGATGTTCTCGAATGAGCGATTATAAGTAGCGGACGTCGCCCATTTGAGGTTAAAGTCCGATTGTTGCCTAGCTGAGTCATTATTATAAATGAAGTCTAGAATCACGCCTCCGCTCAAAGCTTCAAATTCCATGCTACTATAAAAGGCGGCTCCACCCTTCCACTTCGCTAAGGTTTCCAGATCTTGTACGGTCGAGAACACGCCTGTTGAATAACTCTTGCCATCCTTTTCGCCGTTGAATAATACCCCAGTTGGTCGAATACCTGCAAACCGGTTGTTTATATTGGAGCGTTCGATGGTTTTAATTCGTTTGGAGGATTGGTGCTCTGATCCGCCAAACAGTACTTTATAACGGCCGTAGCCGATCGTGGCGGAATCAAATCCCAACGCATCGCTGAAGGAATAATCCAGATACAATTCATCAAAGCTCGAATAACCCAAGGAAGTATTTCGGAACCCTCCTTTTTCCAGATTCATGCGAGCCAGAGCCGATATACCATTAGTAAATTCAACGGATGCTCCGCCACGTAGTCGACGAAGTTCATCGCCGTTTCCACTGAAGTCTTGTCCTGCGCTATTACCATCTGAGTAACTCCATTGGTAGTGAGCCCGACCAAAGACTTTCACTTCTTGGACAATCGAGTCGTCATCACCTGTATAGACTTCACCCATATCTTTGAGTGCATCAATCCAGGTTTGATTCTCCTCGTCTGCCGTCGATATCTGTGTGCTCATAGCCATTCCAGAAGCCAGTAGGAGCGTTGTTTTCCATTTTTTGCTTAGCATAATCACCGTGGTTTTGAGTAATATTTGTGACAGTCTAGTTACATTTTCAGTATTGCGAGTCACTTATTGTTACAATACTGTTACAGGTGTGTTACGAGGTTTGTGGGTGTAAACTCTAGTCTGTTATGCGAATGAACGCTTCCTGCAAGATTCTTCAAGCACGACTCTAAGGCATCGCTTTAGTATTCCATAACTGAGTCACGACCAAACTCATTAAAGCCTGTTTGTTTTCCCCGAAGGACTTCTAGCCATTCAGGATCGGAAAAGATGAATCTTCTCTAACGTAAACCAAACGCACGGTTGCGATTTCTGAAGAGGTGACTGAGAATGTAAAACATCCGGCGGTTGATGATGACTTCGCTGATGTGGGTAGTGGCTACTCGCAGAAGGCGAACGACCAGTTGGAAAACAAGTTGAGTTTCTCAAGGCTACCGTAGATCGCGCACGTCGGGCTTTCGAATTGAGCAATGAGCATATTTACGAAGGGCAGGGGCTACCGCTTGAAGTCCTACAAGCCATGCGGGCATTGGAAGAAGTTGAAACCCTTTATCTCATGGCTTCAGCCAAACGCAACTTGACCCAGGCTCTATCTACTTGCCGCCACTGGCGATGAGTTGGAAATCTAATTTCTCTTTCTCGCTACATCTTTCAAGGAACGGGCCCTTCGAGAAAGACAATCGTCTGGCTGCTTTTGCGGACCAGGAATCTTACTTCAACGTGCCTGCAAGTCTGAGGGATTCGACATGATAGTCGTAGAGAATCGGCGATAGAATCTCAATGAATCGTTTCCGTTCATGAGCTAAGCCTTCCATTTCCCAGTAAGTATGGTCGACTCCGTGATCAAGTAGAGCTTGGTGAAACTCACGGATGGTGACGATGTGTCCATCATCCTTTGTTCCACAGGCTATCAGAATCCGCATGTTCTTTATCTGCTCCAGATTCTTCTCAAGAAGCAGGAACGCATCATTGTCGATGTAAGCCTGTTTATTGGGTCCCAAATAGTAATTCGGGTAGGCGTCAGGTGAGTTGGGGTCGTAGTCGTTGGATGTGCGGGGTACGTTTCCTGCCTGACAAAACAAAGAACAGAACATATCCGGGTATTTCATGGCCAATCGTGTCGAGCCTCTACCTCCCATGGAAAATCCCTCTATGCAGCGGCCTTCTCGTGTCGCAATCGTGCGGTAGGCCTTATCAATATGTGGAATTAGCTCCTTGATAAACATCGTCTCGATCGGAAGTTTTCCGTCATAGGAGTCTTTGTAGAAAGTCGTCTTTCCTCCATTGGGAAACACCATGATCATGGGGGGCCATTTTCCGCTGAGAATACCTTCGTGTAAGACGGTGCATTCCTGACCACGTCCCCATTCATTGCCTCCATTGCCGTGTAAATTGTAAATGACGGGGTACCGTTTACTGGACTGCTCATCGTACTTAGGTGGAAGGTAGATGGAGTACCCCACATTTTGCCCGGCGGCTTTTGAGTAGAAAGTCTTGTGGAGGTAGTAGTCGGGAACGGGGAGATCCTTCTCACGCGGTTCCTCATGGACCCAGTTGATAAATGATGCGTCGCGTTGGCTCCATCCGCTCGTTGCTATGCCGATCAGGATAGAGATAGAGAGTATTAATTGTTTGAAGAGTGGGGTGGGTATTCGGGGAGATGTCATCGATTCATCGCAAGCCTTTGAGATAGGCTTGGCGATCTTTTTCCGGGTACTTCTCAATGGCGTAACGCAGCATGGTTCGGGGCATTTCGCGGTAGTGTTCGTCGAGGAATTTTGTTTCCAGATCAAGATTCTTCTTTCCCAGTTCGCGAAGCATCCAACCTACGGCCTTGTGCATAAGATCATGGGTGTCCTTCAAATGAATCGTTGCCAGTTTAATGACATCATCCAGATCGTTCTCCCGGATGAATATCCAGGTCGCTACCATCGAAATGCGGCGATCCCAAAGCAGATCTGACTTTGCCAGTTTATAGAGTGGACGTCGATTTCTGTTCATCAAGTAACCGCCGACAATAGAGTGAGCAGAGCAATCCACGAGATCCCAGTTGTTTACCCAATGGGTGTTCGCCAAGTAGTGATCGTAAATCGTCTTGTGGACTTTCGGATCACCGTTCTTGCAGCGGTTAACCATCATGATGAGCGAAAGCTGCCGTTCTTCATGAAATTCTGATTCCAATAGTTTAAAGACCACAGTTAGTGGAGTATCTTGGTACTGCTTAGCCAGTCCTCTCGTTACTGGAACGCGAACTCCCAGGCACTTGTCACCTTCCGCATATTCGCCTTTTCCGGTTTTAAAGAATCGTTTGGAATGCTCGGCGATTGTTGGATTCGCCAGAGAGCGCATGTGGGATTGGATATCTTTGAGCGTCGGCATGGGGTAGAGGTTCCTAAATACGTCAGTATCCTTCAAGTTCTTAGCGAGGCTTCGGTTAATAACTAAGGACTTCCTCGTATACCGCTGTTTTGTGGAGGACTGCCGGATTACCCCTGCTTGACTGATGGGCATTTCTCCGATGCATTAGGCCGCCATGTTTATAGATGAGGCACAAGTGAATCTGGTGGCCGGAAAAGGTGGAGATGGTTGTATTAGCTTTCGCCGCGAGAAATATATACCGTTTGGAGGTCCCAACGGAGGCGATGGCGGTAATGGCGGTAATGTTATTCTCAAAGCCGATGAAAACGTGGGGGATCTCACGGCGTTTCGCTATGCGCACATTCATAAATCGAGGGTCGGTGAACCTGGCCGAGGATCAGATCAGCACGGAAAGAACGGCGCTGATAAAATCCTGAAGGTACCGTTGGGTACGGTTGTGATTGATCAAAAAACCGGAAAACGCATCAAAGAGCTGTTGGTTCACGAAGAAGAATTTATCATTTGCAAAGGCGGCTCAGGAGGATGGGGCAATACTCATTTCAAGAGTTCTGTAAATCAGGCGCCCAAGCGGGCAAATCCTGGAACAGAAGGTGAGCGAGGAGACTATAAGTTTGTTCTGAAGATTATTGCTGATATCGGATTGGTTGGTTTTCCCAATGCTGGGAAATCTTCCCTGACGAACGAAATCACTCGGGCTCATCCTACAATCGCTGATTATCCATTCACGACCTTGGTGCCAAACCTTGGTGTTGTGCAAGCTGGCGAAACACGTTTTACAGTTGCAGATGTTCCAGGTCTTATTCCGGGTGCATCACAAGGAAAGGGATTAGGTCTTGAATTCCTTCGTCACGTCGAACGGTGCGTTGCCTTAGTACATGTTTTGGATTGCGGAACATTGGAAACAGATCGCAACC
>CALGUT010000349.1 GCA_937920335.1 uncultured Opitutales bacterium | reverse complement strand
CTTAAGATGAACAACTTACATAATCCCAAACCGCCCTTAACTGGACGCTAGTGAGCTTTACTATATAATTATGGTTAAAAACGGTTTTTGTTATCTGTGCCTGATGGTGATCTACGTGGCAGTACAGACGGGGAGACTTAACGGAGATGCACATCGCCATCTGTTATCTCATCCTTGGCGATAACGACAAAGCCATCGAAACCTTGGAAAGCGCCAGCAAGCTGAACGGCCCCATCTTCCTTAACCGCGAGCTCGACCTCTGGTTCATCTTCGACCGCCTGCGGGGAAATCCTCGCTTTGATGCGTTGTTGAAGGATTGATGGTAAGTAATACAACCGTAGGAAAACAACGAAATCATGCATTTAAACGCTAGTTGACCAAATCAAGGAAATTTAAATGATTATTCCGTCATGAGCCGCCTAAATGAAATTGCGTCCAACACTTCCGACTTGTGCGAACGCTTCGGAATAACGCGCTTGTGTCTCTTTGGTTCAGTCGCTCGGGGAGAACAAGTTGAAGGCAGTGATATTGATTTCTACGCAGAGTTTTCAGAACCTTCGCCAGAGACCATGGTTGGACGGTATTTTGGTTTTATCGAAGCAGCCGAGGCGCGCTTCCGGCAACCTGTTCAGGTGCTCACTCCCCGAATGGTCAAGAATCCTTTCCTCAGGCGATCCATCAATCGAGATATGGTAGTTATTTATGAATGAGGAATCGCTGAAGTATTTCTACGATGCGTTACAAGCTGCCAAGGCGATCCAAGGTTTTGCTAAAGATGCGACTTTTGACGACTTTTGTTCTGATGATCTTCTTTCATCTGCGATTGAGAGAAAATTTGAGATTATTGGGGAAGCTCTGAATCGAATTAAAAAGAAACATCCGAGTGATTTAGAAGCAATCAGTGAATTCCCCTCAATAATCGGATTTCGCAACATTCTCGTGCACGGCTACGATCATGTAGAAGACTCGGTAGTCTGGGGTATTATTCTTCAAGATTTACCTGAATTAGTATCTCAATTGAATTCAGTCCCCGGAATTGATTTGGATGACTAGAATCCTACTACAAGAAAAACTGTGAGCGAATCTGAGGGAGGTCAAAACCCGCTTAAAAACCAAGAGAGATCATCCGGGCTCTTATCCTTCTGGGCCGAACTGAAGCGCCGCAAGGTCATGCGGGTAGCCATCACCTATGCGGTGGTGGCGTGGATCATCATTCAGGTGGCTTCGACCACGTTTGGAAGTTTCGGTATTCCGGAGTGGGCGTTCCGCTTTGTGGTGATCATGCTGGTTTGCTTCTTTCCGGTGGCCGTGATCTTGGCCTGGGCCTTTGAGCTGACACCGGATGGTATCAAGACGACCAAACATGCTCGAGAGGAACAAAACGAAGCCTCTGTATCCAAAAAGCAAGAACGCACGCGCAATTGGTTTTCACTGCTGTTCGCCGCAGCAGTCCCGACGCTGATCTTCGGTGCCTTGGCTATCTTTTTCTACTTCCGATCTGACACTGTTCCGGTTCTGCAAGACAGCCCGGTCTTGTCGTCGCAAAACTCTTCGCTCCTCACTTCTGTCGAAAACAAATCCATCGCCGTGCTGCCTTTGGAGAACCTAAGCCCGGATCCCAAGAACGCTTTTTTCGCGGATGGGGTGCAGGAGGACATTTTGACCAACCTGTCCAAGATCGCAGAGCTGCTGGTGATTTCGCGCAGCTCGACCTTGCGCTACCGTGAGCGAAATAAAAGCTTGAAGGAGATCGGGTCCGAGCTGGAGGTTCGCTACCTGGTGGAGGGGTCGGTTCGGCGGTCGGGCAATCGCGTTCTGGTGACCGCTCAGCTGATCGATGTGGAAACCGATGCTCACCTCTGGGCGGAGAACTTCAATCGACCGCTCGACGACATCTTCGCCATCCAGGCGGAAATCGCCAAAACCATCGCGGGCCAGCTCCGCGCAGTGATTACGCCTGAAGTGACGGCGAAGATCGAATATCGTCCCACTGAAAATCAGGAGGCTTACGATCTATTTCTCGAGAACCGGCGCTTGGTGCAAAGGTCTCAAGGGAATATGGATAAGAAGTCCGCGGTTCTGGAGCAGGCGGTGGCGCTGGATCCGAATTTCGCTGAAGCCTGGGCCCAGCTGGCCATCGAGTATCGGGAGTGGTGGAATCAGCCCTGGGAGCTAAGCAATCGCGATCCGGAGCTTCTGGCCAAGGCCGAGGCGGCTCTCGACAAGGCGAAGGCCTTGAAGCCCGATATGGCCTACATCCCTTACGCCCAGACGTTTTTTACTGATATTCGGGAGGATAGAATCCAACTGCTCCTTCGGGCGCTGTCGCTAGATCCGAACTTCAATGCGGTCAAACGGATCCTGGGGTCGAACTATTTTAGGCTGGGTCGTTTGGCCGAAGCCCAACATCAATTGGAGGAAATATACCGCTCCGATCCTTTGAATGATACATCCACAGCGATCCTGGTATATGTGTACTGCGCTCGACGGATGTGGGACAAGGCATTGGCCGTGATAGAAAAGGCCCTGGATCTGAGACTGGACGAGTATGACGACAGCGAAATAGACTGGCGACTGAATTTCGTTCAGGTCAGCTACCTGAAATCCGGCGACCGCCAGAGCTACCTCGATGGCTTGAAAGCGCTGCCCGATTTCGAGGCGCGACCGGATCTGGTCAATTGGCACAAGCTAGTATCTCGAAGCGAACTTGCGTCATTTGGCGATTTGGACTCCCTGAGATTACCTTCGATCAGCCTTTTTTATCCACCCGAGGTGGGACATTTTCTTCTCCACCAAGCGGGTGAGATAGAAACGCTGCAGGAACGTGTTCGAGACGGCTTAAACTATTTCGATAGTGTCATAAAAGACCGGCCAGAAGGCGATGACTTTTATTTCGGAGGGAGAGCGATTTTAGAGGCCCTTTCAGGCGATCGAAGCAAGATGGAAGCTATGGCGACTCAGGGTCGAGAACGCTTCGATACCTCTCTAGGCGCGAATCTCCTGAGAAAGGCGGGACAAGAGATCAGGATCGCCGTGGCCTACCTCATCCTCGGCGACGACGAAATGGCCCTCTCAAACCTGGAGGCCGCCAGCAAGCTCCCCAGCGTGACCCCGCTCAACCGCGAGCTCGACCTCTGGTTCATGTTCGACCGCCTGCGGGGAAATCCGCGCTTTGATAAACTTTTGGAGGATTGACTAAAGACTCTCACGGAGACACTGAGATCACCAAGCAAGAATGACTGGACCCAACTCATCACTTGAAAAAGTTCCTACCGGCTTCGCCTCCTTCTGGCAGGAGCTGAAGCGCCGCAAGGTCATGCGGGTGGCGATCACCTATGCGGTGGTATCAAGTTGCCGAAAGAGTTGTTATAGTTTGTAGTAATTTGGAACGGTGGCTAATATCATAGGTATTCAAATATGAGGTACGTTATTTTTATTAGCTGTTTAGTGTTTTTGGTGGGTTGTGGAAATCGTGAAGCCTCGGTTGAATCTGGTATCCACGACGGAACGCTTCATGTAGGTAACGGGGCTGAGCCACAGTCGCTTGATCCGCACCTTACAACGGGTGAACTTGAAACCAATATTCAAAATGCAATTTTTGAAGGGTTGCTAGTTCCGGATCCGTATACGGGAGAGCCTTCTGCAGGGGCAGCGAGTCATTGGGAGATGTCTGATGATCAACTGGTGTATACCTTTCACATTCGACCCGAGGCCCAATGGTCGGATGGGAAGGGCTTAACCGCTCAAGATTTCGTAGATACTTATAAGCGAGCCTTGTCGCCGGCCTTGGCCGCTGAAGCTGCTATTCATTTTTACGGAGTGGTAGGTGCGAGCGACTATGGTGAAGGTAAGACCACTGACTTTTCGAACGTTGGATTTAAAGCATTAGGCACGCATACCTTGCAAGTTACTTTGATCCAGCCTCTTCCCCATATACTGAAGTTGATCATGCATCGATCCTGGTTTCCGCTGAGGGTGGATCTCATCGAAGCGTTTGGTCGTATTGATGAGCGGGGAACAAGATGGACCCTACCGGGGAACTTGGTTGGAAATGGTCCATTTAATTTGACGGCTTGGCGTCAGAACGAATCCATCCTCGTGGAGAAGTCCCTTACTTATTGGGATGCGGACAACGTGAAACTGAATAGGATCTATTTCTATCCGATCGAAAACGTGAACACAGAAGAGCGGGCCTATCGATCGGGTCGACTTCACATCACTAATAATTCGAGCAGCATTCCGTTAGCCAGGCTTGATTACTACCGGGAGGAAGAACCCGATCATCTGTGGCTTAAACCTTACGGTCGGAACTATTTCTTGCTGGTTAACCCAGACGCTGTGCCGTTCAAGGATTCTCGCGTGAGGCGCGCGTTATCGCTGGCGATAGATCGAGAGGCTTTTGCCGAAGTAGTTATGAAGGGGATCTGGACGCCTGCTTATAATTTGGTGCCAGCGGGTTTAGATGGTTACAAGGCAGGAAAACAGTTTGAGAGTGATCTGGAGGAAGCAAGGCGGTTGCTCGTCGAAGCTGGTTATCCGAATGGTGAAGGATTCCCGGACGTTGAAGTCATCTATCCGCCGCGTGGTGAAAATAGCCGCTTCCTGCAAGCCATTCTAGGGAACTGGCAGTCTGTATTGGGAGTCAACGTCGCCCTAAAGCAAATGGAATGGAAAGTGTGGTTGGATACCCTGAAGCAAGGTGACTATCAGCTATCTACAGATGGCTGGAATATCAATAATGCCCATCGATTCTTTCAGCTATTTGTCACTGGAAATTTGGAAAGTTACTACCTGTGGTCCGACACGGAATACGATCAGGTTTTTGATGAAGCGGCGAAGGCCCTAACCGTGGAAGGGCGGTTCGCCAAATATGATCAACTAGAGAAGATTCTGGCACAGGAATCACCGTTGATGCCGCTTTCGTTTGCGAAGCGATCCCAACTAGTGCATCCATTTGTCAAAGGCCGCTGCGAGAATGCCTACGATGTACACCCCTGGAAAGGAATCTATTTAGAGGCCGTTGAGTGACGTGCTATTCGAAGTTAACAGCTGAAGCAAAGACGGTAGACTAGGCAGAACGGTTTGCGTTGGGTCATAGACGCAATTAAGGCAAGCGGAGAGCACTTATCCTCGTCCTGGGTGTGTGGGTAGTTGCGGGAATTATCTATGCGGCA
>CALGUT010000348.1 GCA_937920335.1 uncultured Opitutales bacterium | reverse complement strand
AGCTTACGAATACCTGACTGGACGAGCGGACCATTCATTCATGTATTGAACAATCTAAAAAGTAAGTTCACAGAGGATCTCAAAAGTAGAAACCTGTGAGTCTATTTCATAAACCCGCCAATAGCCTTTCATTGTGAAACACCAATTCCCTTGTCCCGTATCTACCATATTTTCCCGTCGAGTCGCTCCCGGCCATGAAGAAGAGTATGAAAAGTGGTTAGGAGGTGTCAGCAAGATCGTCGCTCAGTTTCCCGGCAACCAAGGGTCCACTATATTGAAACCCTCCGCAAACCGCGCCGAGTATATCTCGATTGTGCAATTCGACTCTACCGAGAATCTGGAACGCTGGATGACCCCCGAGGAAAGAAAGGAATGGATCGCTAAGTTGGATCCTATAACTTTGAGTTCAGAGGATATTTCCTCGCTAACCGGTATGGAACGTTGGTTTACACTCCCTGACCGATCCGTCAGTCAAGCACCGCCCAAATACAAAATGGCGCTCCTTCTGCTCCTGGGATTATTTCCATCATTGCTGATTTTGAATCCGATTCTAAATCTCATAGCAACGGATTGGCACCCTGCATTCGCCACACTACTCACAATCTGTGTCACGATACCCATTATGGTTTGGATAGTTACGCCACAGCTAACGCGACTTTTCTTCAGATGGCTGTATCCCGGTATTCGATGACGTAATTGAAGAACTACTTTAGTGGGAGAGTCCGACATGGCCGTCTCACCTATAAACACAATCAAACTCAAGAAGACCGAACCCTTCCTTCCATGGCAAAGTATAACGTCCTATTACTAAGTTTCTTCACTTTAATAACAGCAACCCTATCAGCGCAGGATCGCCCCAATATTCTGTGGATCGTCGCGGAGGATATATCGCCTTTCTTCGGCGTTTATGGGAATCCTGACGCCGATACGCCCCACATCGATGCCTATGCCGAGCGATCGCATGTTTTCTCAAACGCTTGGACGACCGCTCCCATTTGCGCCCCGTCCCGCTCAGCGTTGGCCACCGGTATGTATGCCACCTCCATTGGGACACAAAACCTACGCTCCGAAGTGCCACGCCCGGACTCGATAAAGCCCCTCGCACAAATTTTCGGAGAGAACGGTTACTGGACTGCACTTCGCGGAAAGACTGACTACAACTTCGATCCAGATGGACTATTTGACTACTGGGAAACCGACGAAGCACCGTGGCGACAGAATACTTCCGGCAAGCCGTTTTTCGCATTCATGAACCTGGGAGCCACCCACGAAGGGTCAGGAAATATGGCAGAACGGGCAGATCCTACATTGGAACGTCTGGCAAAAAACCGTTTCCACGACCCTGCACACGTTTCCCTTCCACCCTACTTTCCCGATACACCAGAAATGCGGCGCATCTGGGCACGGTATCATGATTTACTTTCCGTTTGGGATCAGGATGTGAATTTGGTCCTCGAGGCGCTAAAAGCAGACGGTAAGGCTGAGGACACCATCGTATTTTTGATGGCCGATCACGGATTGGGCCTCCCGCGTTACAAGCGTTGGCTTTACAAGACCGGCTTGCATGTTCCGCTCATCATCCACATTCCGGAGAAGTTTCGCGCCTTTTCTCCTGGAGGCAAACAAGCAACGCGGGAAGTGGATGCCGTTTCGTATATCGATCTACCACCGACAGCGCTCACCTTGGCTGGCATTGACGTTCCGGAAAACTTTCACGGAAGTTCGATCCTGAAGAAAGGCGCGTCAACGATTCAGAAGCGGGGTTACGTCTTTGGCGCGCGCGACCGAGCAGACGATATGTACGACCTGTCCCGCTCCGTTTATGATGGACGCTATTTATACATTCGTCACTTCATGCCTCATCTGCCACCCATTCAGGAAGGGTATATTTTCGCTCCCCTACGCAAAGAATCATTAATCGAATTGCATAGGGTCCACGATGCAAAGAAAGACACTGAGATTTCGAAACTGTTATGGGAGCCTCGCCCCTACGAAGAACTCTATGACCTAAAGGAAGATCCGGAAGAGTTGATAAACCTTGCAGAACAGGAAGGGCTTTCGAAAAAGAAAGCCCACCTTGCGGACGTACTAAGATCCTGGATACTGGACACACGCGATAGTGCATTCCTGACTGAACCTGAGATGCATCGACGCGCTCAGGCTGCCGGACTGACCCCTTATGAAATGATGCAGGACAAAGCCCTCTATCCACTGGAACCCATTCTCGATATCGCTGAGATGGCATCCAAGATGCAGGGAGATGGCCTTGAGTTTTATGCGAGCAGCGATCCGGCGATTCGCTACTGGGCACTCATGGCAGGGATCATGGCGGAACGTGCAGATGAACGTGCCCGCGAAATTTACGAACGCTGCCTGAGAGATAACAATTCGATCGTAAGAGCAACGGCAGCCGAAGCGCTAGGAAGAATAGGTGAAGCAGACCTGGCAATTCCCGTATTTCGTGAGCTGCTCAAAGAAGAAGAGCCCAACCTGGGATTATTCGTAGCCCGGGCACTTGCCGTCTCTCTAGACGACGTAAGTCCTCTGGAAGCTGACATTCGAAGAACTCGCGAGGGCTATTTAGCACCTCCTGGTTCTAGCCGCCCCTGGAAAGACTTCCTCTACTCAGCATTCAGCACCTGGGCGCTTGAATGGGCTCTGGTAAAGTCGGATCTCAATCAACTCGAGGATTTTGACAATTAGACTGCACGCTAGAAACGCCTCCCTCGAACACCCTCCGCCACTTAAATGAGTATTTTTTAGTCACTTCGCATTTGGCTGGTGTCTGCGTACAGATTACCCATTCTTTGAACTCTCTATGCCGCCGGAAAAATCAGAACAGGGAAAATGGTTCGAGGAACAGCTTCTGCCTCACGAACCCATGCTACGGTCGTGGCTAAACAGCCGATTCCCCCGGTATATTGACGTCGACGACGTTATTCAGGAAGCCTACGTCAAAGTACTAGCCTCCCAGAAAAAAGGTCACATCCGGGCTCCGAAAGCGTTTCTGTTCGCGACCGCACGTAATCATGCCCTGAACAAAGTGAGAGCGTCAGCGATTCGAGGTGAAAATCAGGTGCTGGAGTTCGATGATTGCGAAATCATAGACAGTCGCGCGGGCGTCGCTGAGACCATTTCCAGAAATCAGGAACTCGAAATCCTGACCAAAGCCATTCAATCGCTTCCCGACCGCTGCCGACAGATTTTTACGCTCAGAAAGGTCTACGGCATGCCACAGCGGGAAATCGCAAAAAAACTTGGCATCTCCGCCCGCACGGTGAATACACAAATTTCAATAGGCGTTAATAAATGTGTAGCCTTTGTCGAGAGCTACACAGGAGAAGATTTATCCTAAAGATGGACGAAACACATGCTAACCCATCCGATATGAATCGGATCAAACAAGAGGCATCCGATTGGGTGGCCAAGCAGGACGAGGGGTTTACCCC
Source organism: uncultured Opitutales bacterium (assembly GCA_937920335.1). Taxonomy (GTDB): domain Bacteria; phylum Verrucomicrobiota; class Verrucomicrobiia; order Opitutales; family UBA2995; genus UBA2995. The sequence goes on along the minus strand of CALGUT010000348.1, from coordinate 1,398 downwards.
CGAAGAACAAGACGCTTTTTTTCAATGGCTCGCAGAAGACCCACGCCATGGGGAAGCTTACAGCGCTCGGCAATCCATGTGGAAAGAGCTGGGTGTATTAGCAGAATGGCGTCCTGAACACAGCGTCGAGCCCAATCCCGATTTACTGGCAATCAGGCAACGCTCAAAAATCATTCATTGGGTAAGTGCGATCACTACGATGGCTGCCGTGTTTGTTATCGGCATGATGATAAAGAATCCCTGGAATGAATCGACACAGAATAACGCGATACTCCTGACGTCCGAGGATGGTGCCCTTTTCTATGAACACCATATTATGGACGATGGTTCCGTTATCGAACTGAACCGTGGCGCACAAGTGTCCGTCAATTACGATCACGACATCCGTCTCATAAACCTGATATCAGGAGAGGCCCACTTTACCGTGGCAAAAGATAAAGACCGACCTTTTATCGTCCAAGCACGTAACACCGTTGTGAAAGCGATTGGAACCGCTTTCAACGTATCTCTCGGTTCGGAGGAGATTGAAGTCCTCGTAACCGAGGGGCGGGTACTAATGACACCGGCTCTTCAAACTGTTGAAGAACTAGCTGAAGACTTTGACACCTCGAATGGCCAGGAACTGTTTGCCGGACAAGCATCTTCCCTCTCACTGCAGATCGCGAGTCCAACACCCACCATCGAGAAGTATTCTGTTGAACAGATTGCTCGTCGATTATCCTGGAAAAACGAAGTCTTGGAGTTTACTGCGACTCCGCTCTCAGAGGTCATTCTCGAATTCAATCGACGCAATCACACGCAGCTCGTAATCGACAATCCAGCACTCGGCGAACACCAAATAACTGCTACCCTTCGTCCGAATAATCTAAACGGATTTATCGAGCTCCTACACCTAACCCTGAATGTGGATGCGGAGCAAACGAACGAATCGAAAATCGTTCTCCGGGCAACCAACCCCTAAATAGAAAAATTTTACCTAAATCTCTTAGTCAAAATAAACTCCGAAGGTGTCATGCGAGCATACCCGTGCTCGAATGATTCTTCTCAAGCTACTTCCTCAAACACTAGATGTCTATTGTCCGTTGCTACAGCAACGTGCTCGCGATATGCATGACACTGATGGTCATGTGCCATGGGTTTGTGTACGGAAACAGCGAAAGGCGTTTTTTCGATATCGAGGCTGGAGAGGCAGTAGTGACGCTCAAACAAGTGGCACTTCAGGGAGAGGTCGAAATACTGTTCGATGCCAGTGCACCGACGGGTATTCGAACGAATCTAGTCCATGGCAACTACACGATCCAAGAAGCCTTGGAGTATATGTTAGCTACGACTCCGTTAATCGCTGTCCCGGTAAGCCAAGGCAATGCTTATGGCATCATAATTCGCAATGAACAAGCA
>CALGUT010000347.1 GCA_937920335.1 uncultured Opitutales bacterium | reverse complement strand
TCACAACCCAGTGACCATGGCTTTGATTACTCCTACGGAAACAACGCATTCCAGACTCCCACCAACCGCAACCCCAATAACCTTTACAGAAATGGAAAAGCACTGGGTGTCGTAGAAGGATTCACATCTCAGCTTTATGCGGATGAATCGATCACTTGGCTCGAGCAACGAAAGGCGTCCAAAGAACCGTTCTTCCTTTATCTTTCAATGAACGAGCCACACACGCCTCTAGAAAATCCGGATGAGTTCAATAATATGTACTCTGATTACAACTACGGACCTATCGTCCCTATTCCGTCAGGTGGCCCGATTCCCTATGATAAATTGAAAGCCAATGGCCCAGCCGAGTACTACGCCAATATTACAACCATGGACCATCATGTCGGTCGCGTCCTAAAAGCCATCGCCGAGCTTGGCTACCGAGATAATACACTCGTCATTTTCTCCAGCGACAACGGGCCTGTCACATCCGATTGGATACACTGGTGGGAAGCAAACGCCTATGGGAGCACCGGTGGCTACCGTGGCCGCAAACACGGTCTCTATGAAGGCGGACTTCGCGTACCGGCCATCGTTCGCTACCCAGGTGTCGTCAAGCCGGGCACTGTTTCAGACGCACCCACCATCGGCACGGATTGGTTTAAAACAATCCTTGCCGCGACCGGCATCCCTGTGCCCAACGACCGGATACTTGATGGAATAGATCTAACCCCACTGCTGAAAGGACAAGAAAGCCCAACTGATCGCAGTTTCTTCTGGGCACTCCCCACTCGTTGGAATAAGGACTTCGTATACCGCCAAGGCAACTGGAAGCTCATACTTGACCGCAACCATCACCCAGTTGAGCTCTACGACCTCAATGCCGATAAGCTCGAATTCTTTAATCGCATCAACGAAGAACCCAAGGTCCTCGCGCAACTCTTGGCTGGATTTTCAAATACCTGGACCTCCATCCAAAACGATCCACTGAGACCGCGATACGAATGACATTAGCCCAGACTTCAAAGTGCCCTGAACATCTGCCTAAAATGCCTGCTGCCTCCTAAGGCACTGCCTTCGCATTCATACGAATAAAGATGCGATCGGAGGCATCCACCGTTTCGTCGAAATTCACCACACTGCGAACATAGTCGCCATTTTGCGTCTGACCGGTTTCAGTAGCTCCGACTTCAGTCCAATTTTCGAGATCTGAAGACGTTTCGAAGAACCAGATAGCATCGGTGATGTTATTGATCCTATCGAACACAGCTGCCACAGCATACTGGCCTGCGACATCGGTTTCTTGCAATGAAAAGGCTACCGGTGACCCATCAGCTACGTTCGGATTCCCGTCCAAAAGATACTCCATACGATTCGTCCAACCATCGCCATCGGGATCTTTATTGGGATCGCTCACCTCATCGTTCACCGCATCAGGTTCCGTAAAAAATGCAGCTCTCCAATCGGCGTAAGAAGCTATCGTCAATGGCATTGCCGTTGCCATCAGGCCCGTGGATCCCAGCGCAAAATCAAACCGCACATTGCGACCCAATCGACTCTGGTCAATCTCGGCAAAGTTCCCGGTAATCATGGGGGCCTTTAGAAACTCGAACTGCTCGCCACCGGTAGGCTCGTACCCATCCAGAAAATACAAGTTCAATTTTCCATCGAGAGTCGCGGTCCCTGTGACATCGAGTTGATCGTATTGTGTTTTAGCTTCCGTACCTGAAAACTCGATGTTAATCTGACCTTCTGGTAACATTGAAAGATCGCCATTGATCAATCCTTCTCCTGGCGACGCTCCGAGCCCGATTGCACCTCCCATCGTGACATTACCATTTATATTCCCCTCATCCAGATTGAGCTGGGCGATTGAAACCCTTCTTTCAAGAACCTCTATAAGAGTGATAACCTCACCGTTAATCGTAGATCGAATATTAGTAAGATTATTCCTATTTCTTATCTCATTATTCGACATGTTGAGAACCGTGTCGATCAACGTAAGACTGCCTCGTATATCCAAATCTTCTGTTCGCTCAGGAAATCCATTGATCGACGAAAGCCCGTCCGCAGGAGTCCCTTCAATTGTCAAATGACCATATATTTCGGTAATAGCATTTAGAGATTCAGGGTTACCACTCTGATTTAAAAACCAGATGCTTGCACCAGTTTCGATCTCCCAATCTCCAGAAGGTAAAATATCCCCGCTAGTTGAACCAAATATGTCGATAAATACTTTATTTAATTTCAATCGAGAGTCCTCTTTCGCGAGGACATTGTTAAATCCTAAGGTACGCAATTCTGGTTCAATGGTTATAGGCACAGCCGGTTCTGAAGAAACTTCAAGATAGCCGATATAGCCCCCCGGTGCTCCCAAAACCATTGCAGCATCGTCACCTTGTTTCAATATCGAATGGTTCAACTTTAT
>CALGUT010000346.1 GCA_937920335.1 uncultured Opitutales bacterium | reverse complement strand
ACAGGGCCCACTGCGGCACAGGAACCTGAGGGTCGATGAGAACTTCAGGGTGAGAGATAAAATGAACGAGCGACATAGCTTGCGGCTTACTTAGAGCTGATAAATGAGTCGATCATCTCCATGACCTGAACGCCAACAGAGCTGGGGCATGGGTTTTCATCGGTTCCTTGGAAGTATGAGACTACCGTCTCGATCATTGGTTGTTGAATATGTCTGGGAGGATCAAAGGTAGTTGTTTCGATTCCTTGATTGCTTTTCACGACTAGGGTCGGGCTGCGGAAAAAACTAAAACTGATGGTTCCTTGATCACAGGTGATCTTGCAGCTGTCTTTGACTGTGCCGTCCTGGGAGGTGAAGTCCCAGTGCCCCTGAAACAATACGTCATCGGTAAAACGCATTTGGCCACTGACACAATCGTCGCAGGTGCCTTCAGGATTTCGCTGAAGCGAAAATCCCTGAATGACTTCGGGAGTCCCAAAATACATCAACAACAAATCCAACTGATGCGGTGCGAGGTCATTAAAGATACCGCCGCCTGAAACTGAGGGATCTACCCTCCAGTTTTGTTCACTGCTGGCTATGAGCGGATCCTTCTCTGGTTGAATGAGTTGCAGCGACACGTGCCGCACTTTACCCAGTTGGCCTGATGAGAGCAGTTCATCAATCCTCATGAAGAGCGGTAGGCGTCTTCGGTAATGAGCCACGCACAGTTTTTGTGGAGAGGCCTCATCGGCGACCTGGATTTGGCGCGCTTCGTCGGCGTTCAAAGCGAACGGTTTTTCCAGATAAACGTGTTTCCCGGCAGCGAGCGCCCGTTTCGCATAGCCGAGGTGATAAACGGGGGGAGTGGCGATGTAGATCGCATTTATTTCTGGATCATTCAGAAGCTCATCTGCATTGCCGGAAGACTTTGGGACACCGTGGCGTTTTGCAAAATCTTGGGCTTTACCGGCATCGCGTCGCATAACGGCCACGAGTTCAGAGCCCGGCGCGTTTTGGAAACCGGGCCCACTTTTTAGTTCACAGACATCACCGACTCCGATGATTCCCCATTTAATGTTTTCCATAGAAGTAGATTGAGAGATGAATCCGTGCTGTGCAACGCCTCAAAACTGACTGGTGTTTAGGAGAACGAGGGTGCAGGCTTCGTTTACCTCAATGCCTGCATCCGCGATCTTGGTTTCGAGTTTAGGGCTTTCGGTGCCTGGGTTAAATATGACGCGGTTGGGTTTTAGGCGGATAAGGTCACCTACCATCGTTTCCAGAATAGCAGGTCTGACGTAAACGGTGACCGTGTCGATCGGTTCATCGAAAGAACTTAGATCGTTCACGACTGGATCCCCTTGTAGTTCTGTGAGGGTGGGGTTCATGGGGAAGGTAGGATGGTTGTAAAGCTTGAGTAGTTTCTGAGCTTTATAGCTGTAGCGTTCTGGATTGCTGCTGGCACCGAGGATCAAGGTGGGCTTGTTTTTCATGATTGGATTTTAGTCGAGATTCAGTTCTTTTCCTTGCGGGTGGATGGAATTTCTGTCGCCGAATCGGCTATTGAACTTTAGTCGGCATTGATTGAGAACAGTAACCTAATACTATCCCGGTAATCCAGTTTGATGAAATTCCTTCCAACTCAAGTTTCTATTTTCCTGTCTAAAGGATCGGGCCGTCGTAATACCAGCTTACTGCTCAAGTTTCTCGCTACGTTGTTGGGGATGATTTGTGTATACAGCGTGATCTTCCACATGATTATGGCATGGGAAGGGCAGGATCATACATGGTTTACGGGGTTCTATTGGACCTTGACGGTTATGTCTACGCTCGGGTTTGGGGATATTACGTTTCATACCGACGTGGGGCGTGTTTTTTCAACCGTGGTCCTCGTTTCTGGAATGGTATTTCTGCTGATGCTGTTGCCGTTTACCTTGATCGAGTTTTTCTACACACCCTGGGTGGAATCACAGGCCAGGGCGCGCACACCCAAAGAGCTTCCTCCAGAAACTCATTCGCATATTATTCTAACCAACTATGATTCGGTCACGGAATCGTTGATAAGAAAGTTGGATCGATTCGGTTTTCCCTACGTCTTGCTCGTGAGCGATATCGAGACGGCGCTCAGGCTTCATGATGACGGGGTGAAAATAATGGTGGGAGATCCCGATCTGCCAGAGACGTACCACAAGTTGAGGCTTGAGAACGCGGCCATGGTGGCTGCAACAGGTTCTGATGTCGCCAATACCACCATTGCATTTACCGTCCGGGAATTGTCTAGAACAATCCCAATTATAACTACGGCCAATACCGATATGGCTGGCGACATTCAAAAACTGGCGGGAAGCAATCGCGCGGTGAAATTGGGAAATATGATGGGGCAGGCGCTCGCCCGTAGAATTTCAGTGGGCGAAGCGGGAAAGCACGTGATTGGTAATGTGGATAAACTACTGATTGCGGAGGTGACCGCTTCTGATACGACCCTAGTGGGTAAGACCCTTGCGGAAGCAAATCTGCGTCAGAAAGCAGAAATATCTGTGGTAGGGGTCTGGGAGCGAGGTCAGTTTTTGACGGCAGGTCCCAATACGGAGATCACGCACAACACGGTGTTGGTTATGGCGGGTTCCGCAGAGCAGATACACCGCTTCGATGAATTGTATCATGATAGCAAGGTGAACGAATGCCCGGTGGTTATTATCGGTGGCGGGCGGGTTGGTCGAGCTACAGCTGATGCGTTGGCTGCGAGCGGCATTGATTTTCGTATTATCGAGATATTGCCGGAGCGGGTTAAACGGTTTGGAGACAAAGCGATTATCGGAGATGCCAGTAGGCTTGAGATATTAACAGAGGCTGGTATCATCGAAATGTCTGAACCGGCGGTGGTGGTAACTCCGCATGATGACGAGATGAATGTATTTCTCACGATCTTTTTGCGTAAATTACGTCCTGATATACAAATTATCAGTCGGGCCGTTCAGGATCGCAACGTTTCTTCCCTTCATCGTGCAGGAGCTGATTTCGTGATGTCCTATGCGTCGATGGGTGCAAACATCGCGTTTAACTTTCTAAAGCGTAATGACATACTCATGATTGCGGAAGGGTTGAATATATTTTCCGTACAACTGCCTAAGCCGCTTATCGGCAAATCGCTTATCGAGGCCAACCTTCGCCATAATACCGGGTGCACGGTCATTGCGGTGAAAGTAGACGGTGAACTAAGAATCAATCCGGATCCGAACCGGCCGATGAAGGAGGAGGAAGACCTTCTGTTGATTGGCGATGCCGAATCGGAGGCTAGCTGGTTCAAGAATTACAGCTAGCTAACCCATTGTTTCCACGCCATCCAGCCGAAGAATCCCAGGACTGAAA
>CALGUT010000345.1 GCA_937920335.1 uncultured Opitutales bacterium | reverse complement strand
CCATTCATAGAGTACAAGCTTTTTCTTTGAGGAATTTAAAAACACTCCCTAGCCTTCCTCGAGCGCCGATGGTAACAGGCGACTCTTCTTCATCGTCGTACATCATTTCTTCGAACCAGCTCACCAGTTTGCGGTCTGCCTCTTCAGAAGCTAACCGAACCGGATCCTGGGTGGAATCCTGATCATAGCGGTCGTGAGCTTTTGACAGAATTTCAGGAACCACTTCAGCGAGGAGAACCTTGCTTTGGAAACGATGGGCTCTGAGATAATTTTCCACCTTCTCGAAAGCGTCATCCCAAGCCTCAATTTCCCCTGCTTCGAATCGAGTTATCAATTTGGTTTCCATGGATAGCTCCACATTTCAGATACTAGGTCACCGTTGTGGAGCAGTCGGCAGGCCAAATCTGCCGGTTCGGTTCCCTGCACAAGAAACACTACTCGCCAGCGATTATTAAGCGGATTCTCAAAAATCTTGATATCACTGATGGCCGCTGGACCCAGACCATCGAAATTGACCGTCATCGCATCTGCTGACCAACTGGCCTGCTCACCCGGCCGATCAAATTCAAATACAAATTGGATACCAGCCTTCCCTTCAACGGGTTTGCCGAATCGGGTTGAGATCACCCTCGCGACATCCGAAGCCTCAAGTCCATTCGTCCAGCGCAAACGGTATTCCACCGTGAAGGGCTCCTCGGAATTTGGCATCTTCGCCGGCACCCTGGCAGAAACAACGTTGTCAAAAAACTCATGGTTCGTCGGAAATTCGATCACTTGGACTGAACCTTCCCCAAACGAAGACTTGGGCTCTATCCATACACTCGGACGGGCCTGATACCAGGCTTCCAGATCCTGGTAATGGTCAAAATCACGATCCCGCTGCATCAGACCGAATCCCGTGATTCCTTCGCCTGAATGAGTATAGGTTCGTTTTCGGCCATCATTGGCCAATACCCTCCAGGTACGTCCGCTTTCACTTTCTACCAACAGTCCATCCGAATCGTGCACTTCCGGTCTACAATCGTTCAGAGCCTGTCCCCCGTTTTCACCGTACCAATACATACTCGTAAGCGGCGCGATACCCAACCATTCGACCTGCTTTCGAAAGAACAATACCGCCTTTACGTCGATGAACGTCTCCTTCCCCGGTCGAATGTCGAACTGATACGCTCCTGATACACTCTCGCTATCCAACAATCCAAACACCCGGGTCTCCACCGACTCGAATTCCGGTTTTCCGATCCAAAACTCTTTGAAAATAGGAAACTCTTCTGGCTGATCCAGCCCTGTATTGATGGCCAATGCACGCGCAGATTTGCCGTAACGCTGTCCCTGCCCGAGCGCACGAAAGTAACTCGCTCCGAGAAATGACAACATTTCGTCGAATTTATCGCCATCGTTGAGCGGAAACAGCAGTCGAAAGCCTGCATAATGAGCTCGGCGGGATATCCGACGCGGATTCAAGTCGAGGTCACCATATTCGAAAAACTCAGACGTAAATGGCACGTTCTGAACATGAGACTCGGAAAACTCATTCATCACAACCGGTTCCCTGAACAGATAGCCGGGATGAAAGAACTCCAGTCGAAAGTTTAGATTATCCTCCCTCCAGAGGCTTTGCTGAGGATTCCAGATAATTTTCCGGTAACCGTCGTAATCCAGGTCGAGAAACTCATCGGGCAACCGCGATTTCGGCGCTTTGTAGGGTTTTCGACTCAGATCAAAGGCTTGTTTTTCAACAAACTCGAAGGTAGTCCTTTTTTTGGCAAAATCACCAAACAAAGGGCTTAAGAAGGGACTTCCCAACACTAGGAAGATAACTATGGAGGTGGTTAGACGAACGAGCATGTTCGATCTGGATTTAGTTGCGGATCTTGTTTTAAGACCGTGGGGAAACAAAAGGTTTCCACTATTTTGGCGAGCTTTACTTTTCGTTTTTTCAGAATCTTAACTAAGCTGAGAGATCGCCTTGCCGTTCTCACTACACCGTACACACTTCCGATATGCTAGAACATCCTTCTATTCAAGCGCTTCTGGAAAAACAGAAGAAGCAACACCACGTCGCAAGCGTACTCAGCCTTCTCGGATGGGATGAACAGGTAAATCTTCCGCCTAAGAGCTCAGATCAACGGGGACAACAGATGGCTACTTTATCCGAAGTTCATCACCAATTCGGTTCAGATCCCTCTATTTCAGGGCTATTGAAAGCCCTCGAAGCCGACTGGAGCCAGCTCAATGACCAGGAACAGGCCATTGTAAAAAATAGCCGTAAAGAGTTTGATCGGGCGACCCGGCTCCCAACTGATTACGTCACTGAGAAGGCGATCCTCGATTCTGAAGCCTACCATGCTTGGGTGAATGCGCGCGAAAATGACGATTTTGCAGCGTTTGCCCCTTTTCTCAAACGCCAATTGGAGATGGCAAAACGGGGAGCCGAGTTCATGGGGCGCGGCGGCGATCCCTACGACTACCAGATTGACCTGTTTGATCCGGGTATGACCGCTCAGACGATCGAAGGCTTATTTACCACACTCAAGGAGGAACTGGTGCCCTTATCACGCGAGATTCTATCGTCACCCGTGCAAGCAAAGAATGAGCAACTCAAAGCTTTCTCGGTCGATAAACAAGAAGCGTTCCTTAAGGAGGTCACAGCCAAACTGGGATTTGACTATGACCGGGGGCGCATTGATGTCGCAGTGCACCCCTTCTGCTCTGGAAACGCCTGCGATACTCGTATGACCACTCGCTTTCACGAAGATGTCCCTCTCGATTCTCTTTTCAGTTCGATCCACGAAACCGGTCACGGACTATACGAACAAGGCCTCCCTCGCGACCAGCTACACAATGCGCTGGGGCAAGCGGTCGGCATGGGGATCCATGAGTCACAAAGTCGGTTGTGGGAAAACCAAGTATCACGGAGCCGCGAATTCTGGCAGTATTTTGAGCCAAAGTACCGCGAAGCATTTCCTGAACAATTAAGCTCCCTGTCCTCAGATGACCTTTATCTGGCCGTCAATGCGGTCACGCTATGCCCCATCCGCGTTGATTCCGACGAGGTCACTTACAACCTGCATATCATTCTGCGATTCGAGTTGGAAAAAATGCTATTCAGTGGAGAGCTTGAAGTGGATGAGCTCCCGGATACGTGGAATCGCTTGAGCCAGGAAATCATTGGCCTGACACCCACATCCAACAAAGCGGGAGTCTTGCAGGATGTTCATTGGTCGGGCGGTATGTTCGGCTACTTTCCCAGCTATTGCCTTGGCAATATGATCGCCGCCCAGCTTTGGTATACGCTACTCGAAGAAATGCCAGATCTCCTGTCAGATTTTGCCCGCGGTGATTTTTCCCGCCTCCTTGGCTGGCTTAGAGATCGGATTCATCAACACGGTAAACGCTATGAAACCCAGGATCTCGTCAAACGGGTGACCGGCGACAAGATCAATCCAAAGCACCTCATCCAGTATTTAAAAGACCGGTACAAGCCACTGTATCAATAACCCGCATCAGTCATGTCACAATTTTCAGACCAACAGTTCGAAGCATCGATCGAGCAATACTACAAAGACACTTATAGCTTTCGCCAGCTTCTGGACAATCGGACCGAAGAGGAAATGGTGCGCGATGACTACGTATTAGATCAACACTCTCGTGGAAAACGCATGAAGGTAGTGCTAACAAAGGTCAGTAAAAAACTGAAGCTTCCTGAGTTGGCACCTGACTCACCTCACTATCCGAATTGGGTACGGTACTATGAAAACCTGATAAGGATCATAACCGGCGATATTCGTATAGAAGCTTACTTCAAAAACAAAATGGAAACGGCAGAGGTAAATGATCCAGCTTTAGAGGAAGAGTCGGGACAAAAGAACTGACTCAATCCTGACCGTCTCGTCCCAGAGGCCAGAGATTTTTAAGCTGAGTCTTTAGATATTCGTCGTAATCATAGTACCAACGGAAACGAACAGATACTCCGATGCTCTCGTCGGTCTCTTCAATGATCGGGATCTCCAACTTAATACCGATATCCCAGTTCCCTGGCACAAAAAATCCTTCCCGAAACTCCTCTGTCGGAAACCAGGTAATACCCGGAGAAATAAAGATTTCGTCCACTTTGGTGAACGCTCGAGTATATTCCCTAGTGCCGATCCAGTCTACATAGTCGGCCGCATTCGGCGTTCGACTATCAAAGCGGCTGGTCCGGTACTCAAATTCTGCCGAATAGCGATAGTTTCCGCCTGGATAGTAGATCAGACCTGGACGAATAAAAAACCGGTCCTTGGGCCTCGGACTGATCGGATTGGAAGTAAACGGAGACTCGCCGATGAATTCGTATGCCATATTCAGATACACCAAGGTTGCAGGGTCGCGATTCATCTCGCGACTAATTGCAACAAATGGCTCATGACGCGCCCAGCCATCAGCAACATCCAATGGAGGATCTGACCACGGCATATCTGACCTGAATCCAAGTGACACATTGTAAGGCGTATCCCAAAAATTCCACCAGCTGTATTTCCCACCAACCCGTAAATTGTAAGTGCCCCAATCTCCTCCGCTGTCGAAAGGATTCGGAAAATAAGTTCCGACGTCCGTAAAGACTTCAAAATAGTCACTAAAATTGTACTCAAGCCCGATCGGGAAGTGGACGTTTTCTTTGTCGATAAAATCTCCCATTTTAGGATTCAAACGCAATCGCCAGGTCCCTTCTCTGAAGAACGATGGAAGTCCCGTACCGAACAGGTCACTGTAAACTCGGTCCTCTACAAACGTTTCACGCGCTTCCGTTTCCTCTGCCGTTTCAGACAGTCTCATACTAGGATTTCCTACGTACGGATTACGGTCATTTTCACCATATGGTAAAGGGGTCTGCCCGACGAGCATCGAGCCCAGCGATGCAAATACAACGCATGAGATTACTTTTTTGAAAATGAACATGAGAGACCTAGAAGAAAAGGACTATACATCAAAACGACATGCCAAAACTCAAGATGTGTCTAAATTTTCAAAAATTATTACGCCTGCCAATACGAATGATTAATGAAGAGGCATATGAACAAAAGCATTTTGAGCATGAATCTTCCGAATCAGGTCATCAAATCCCGCGAAAACCGGTCTATTCCCCGATCGCTTCCAAAACGATCAGCAACCCACTCAATGAACCAAGCTCGAACGTTCGATCGATGATCACCAGAACCAATAATCGTCAAAGCGACGACAGCTGACGGAGGTTCTGTAGTATTAAAGCCCGCGCTGCTCCCTAGTCTTGGGGAATAAACTTGAACTTCTGTCCGCCAACACTGGCCTCATACATGAGGCCCCCTTTGGCGACCGTGAATACAGCGACGTCATACTCATACTTAGCATTTGCCGCAGCCCCTTCTGCCGCAGCAACCGCGGTGATTTGAGCGCTCAGTGTAAAACGGCTCTCTTTGAAATTTTGGAGGTTAGCTTTCTCTTTAAAGAAAATGACCTCAGAATACATCTGCACGCCGAGCTGGAATCCGAAAGAACCCTGGCTAAGCCGAGCTTCACCTATAAATTCTCCCTGTTCGTACACTTCACCTTTACCATGAGCTCCACCTATACCTATTCCCGCTTTACCAACGTTCGGGAAAATCGCATATCCATAGGAATCCTCAAACCATCCTTCCAACTTGGAATCAGCGTCTTTTAGTATAACGATAGCCTCCTCGGATGTTTCTTTAAGACGTTCGTCTCGATCGGCGAATGCAGCAGAACCAGTGATACTGAAAACAGCAATTACACTTAGAATCTTGGAAATACGTTTCATAATTTGGTGGATTAGTTTAATTAAACAATGAAGCCAATAAAGCGAAAACCGGAGTAGCAACTGCAGCTTAACACAAGCAAAAACAAGGATTTTAACGCTTTTTAACCTCCGACCCAAATGCCTGAGGCAGCAGGTCCTTCAGGCTCGACGTTGACCTTAATGACTCCTCTGTATCCGCAACCAAAACCATGATTTCAGGAGCGAATTCATACAGCACCTGCCGACAAGCACCACACGGCGCAGCTCCTCCTTCAGCCACGATCGCAATCATTTCAAAGGTTACTTCACCTTCAGAAACCGCACTGAATACAGCTGTGCGCTCTGCACAATTAGACAATCCGTAGGAGGCATTTTCGACGTTGCACCCGGAGTAGACCTTTCCCGAATTGCCCAGCAGCGCCGCACCCACACGAAACTTTGAGTACGGTGCGTAGGCCCTACGCGAGGCCTCAAGGGCGGCAGTGATTAGTTCAGCTTGATCCATTAAAAATGCGAATCTCCTAATCGAGAAGCAGCGACTCCAGTGTCAATTTCATCATGTCAGTAAATGTGCTCTGCCTATCCTCAGAACTGACCTTCTCCCCGGTTCGTATCTGATCTGAAACAGTACATACCGCCAGTGCAGAAGTTCCGCACTCTGCCGCGACCCCATAAAGGCCAGCCGCTTCCATTTCCACACCGTAAACCCGCATGGCTTCCATCCGATCAAACAGCTCAGGAATAGGAGTGTAGAACAGGTCTGCGGAAAACAGATTTCCCACCCACGGTTTGATTCCGAGTGCCTCGGCCGCCGTCACTGCGTTTTTCAATAATTGGTAGTCAGCGATCGGCGCAAAATCATAACCCATAAATCGAGCCCGGTTGACTGCAGAGTCCGTACAAGCTCCCATTCCGATAACCACATCCCGAATCTTAACCCGGGTATCTACCGCGCCACAACTTCCAACGCGGATGATATTTTTTACATCATAAAGCGCATAGAGTTCCTTGGCATAAATCGAGATAGACGGAATCCCCATTCCACTTCCCATCACTGAAACCGGTGTCCCTTTATAACTCCCGGTAAAACCAAGCATATTCCGCACTTTATTCACTTCTATGACATCATCCAAGAAGGTATCAGCGATAAATTTGGCTCTCAACGGATCGCCAGGCATCAGTACCGTTTCGGCAAAATCGCCGGATTTAGCATCAATGTGCGGTGTAGGTATAGGCATAAGTATTACGTAAGATGGTTACTTTTGATCAAGTAAGTCAGCGCTACCAAACAAGGTCGAAACATTTTGATGA
>CALGUT010000344.1 GCA_937920335.1 uncultured Opitutales bacterium | reverse complement strand
ATCCAATGGTCGCCGGGATTGATGATCAGGTCCGCACGAGTGTTCCTCCAGAACTGGTAGCGTGGATTAAAGGGACCAAAAGCAAGAAGCAGATCGGCAGTGCAGTTATTCTTATCCGTCGACTTCGTTCACCTCAACTACGACTCTCAGGTTAGAAGAAACAAACGCATCTCCGTAGTTGGACCCGGATACGGGAGGAACCGCTTCTGCATGCCTGTGGACGGCGGTAGGTATATGTGAAGCTCCAGTGACTTGTCCGCTGGTATTATCGAACCCGATCCACCCGGCTCCTGGCAAATAGACTTCTGACCAGGCGTGGGTGGATCCTGGTAAGGTCGAATCTGGATTGTGCAGGTAGCCGCTGACAAATCTGGCTGGAAGTCCGAGGAAGCGACAGGCTTCGATGAAGAGTGCGGCAAAATCGCGACAACTGCCTGTTTTCAATTTAAGTGTGGTGGCTGTGCTTTGTACGCCTGGTTCTTCACGCATACCGTAACCAAACTCGGCTACGATCGCTTTGTTCATTTGATCCAGAAGTGTATAGGTTTCGATAGACTGCCCTGCTATCCAGAAGCGCGATACCCAAGTGGCGAGAGTTTTCGTTTCATTAGGCCATGTGTGGGTGCAGTAGGGCAGGAGGTCGAGGCGCTCACCGGGTTCGAATGGAAAGGGGAAGGTGACGGCCCGTTCATCGACGAGAAAATCCAGCGGATTCGTTTCATAATGCTCAATAACTACTTCACTCTCGATATAGAGTTGACTGGCGGGTTCTTTGAGGTGCAGGACCCCGACCGAGTTCCCGTAGATGTCCCGATACCATTTCATGGAGTGATCGGGTTGCACATTCAGTCTGGAAGATGCGATTCTGATATCATGGCCTTCTCGCGGACGAAGTAATAGTACATAGTCGGTTAGCTCGACGGATTGGGAATAGGTGTATTCGGTTAAATGGTAAATGCGGATACGCTTCATGGAAAGGATGGCTAACGACTCTTTATGGGCGATTATTCAGAGGCAGAAAGCGAAAGATACGCCTTTGCGTAGCGTTTTCCGAATTCTCTAAGAGATGGAGAGTCAAAATGAGTGAGGTCATCTTTGGGAGTTAGATCATCTGACGATATGAATCTCACAAGGGGCATATCGTTTGTTACGGATTCATGAGCATTGTTGATAATAATTCGATGGTTGGTCCAGGGCTTGGCTTCGAACTGCCCAAGTTGGCCGATGATGAAAGGTAAAGATAGGTTATCAAGGTCGTTCCTGAATCGCTCAATGAGGTTGCGTAGTCGCATCTCATAGTGCTCAGAAAAACCCGGCTTACCGTCGGATTCACCCTGGTGCCAGAGGATTCCTTTTAAGGTCCCATTTTGTATCGCGAGATGCGTTCGATCCATCGCATCATCATAGGGGTGGCTTTTCGTTTGAGAGTGATACCCGCCTGGCTCCCAGGTCGTGATGGATGATCCACCACAGGCAGCGGGAATTAGCCCGATGACTATGTCCTCATCGGCTTCGACGAGGACTTCAGCAAACGATTTGGAAAGTCCTACGCCTGCCACGGCCTTGTCGAAGTGAATCGGATGCTCCGCGGGTGCCCAGTTCCCTTCTCGGGTGAGCATCAGTATTCGGGGGTGTATCTTTATATCTTCTTCTCCGATGATACCTCTGCCCGCCATATTGGACTGGCCGGCGAGAAGGAACAGGTGAAAATTCTCCTTATCTGGCAAATCTGTAGCGGCGTCCAAGCTGGGAAACTGACTGAGGAAGGCAAGGGTCGCGTAACCGATGAATTTAAACATGATTCAAGATACGCTGTTTGAGCTCACAAAATCGAGCTAAAGTGTGTTTCATCAGGACTCTCCAGTTCGTTTTTTTAACTAGAGCGCTTGGGACTGCTTTCTGACTCGATTCAAATTTTGAAGGCTTTCTATAACTAAGGACTCAGTGACACCAAAATCGATCAGGCATGCGACTTCGTTCACACCGATTTCCTTTAGCTTCTTAATCGTCTCGACACAGCTCTCCTCTGTGCCGATGAGTGAGTTTTTTTCGAGGTACCGATTAAAGGCATGATCTAGCAACGCTTCCTCCTCTTCGTACTGAGTCCGAGAGATTCATTTTCAGATTTTTCCAGGGAAACGGCTTTGGTGTGTCCCATGTGGCTTCTTAGATAGTCTTTCATCGGCTTTTCTACGAGGGAGCGAACCGTATTCGAATCGCTACCAATGAAGGTATGTAGCATCAGTGTTATGATACCTTTCTCTGGAGGGTATCCGGCGCCAGCTAAAGCCTCTCGGTATGCCTTTATGTTTTCCTCCAGCTCATCGAGCGAAAGTCTTAATAATGCCGTCAATACATTCGCTCCCAATTGGCCGGCCTCGATAAAAGTCTTTACGCTGCGTGAGGTCGTCAACCAGGTTGGTAGGCTTTCAGAATAAGGGGTTGGGACCAGCGAAACGGTTGTGTTTTCACCGAGCCCTGAGGGGGCAGTGTATGACCCACCTTTCCATAACTCCTGTATCGACTGGATCGTTTCAAACATGACCTCTTTGCGATTCTCAAAAAGTTCAGGCGCCAATAAAAAATCCTTGGGGTGAAATCCTGATCCGAATGAAATGCCAATTCTTCCGCTACTTAAGTTATCCAAGGCCGACCATTCTTCCGCAATGCGTATGGGATGGTGAAGAGGAGCAACCACGGAACCGCCGCGTATGTGTATTTGTTTCGTCTTTGCGGCGATGGCAGCTCCGATCACCGCGGGGTTGGGATAGAGGCCGCCGAAAGTATTGAAATGTCGTTCAGGTAACCAAATTGCATCGAAATCATGTGTGTCAGCGAACTGAGCGCCGTCCATAACCAATTGGTAGGGGGCTTCTGGATTGGCTGCGGCATCTCCCGAGAAAAAAAAGAGGCTGAAACGCATGTCGAATGATTGTCGGTCGTCTGAAATCACTCTTGGGGCTGATGACTTTTTTCTGGGATTCTGCGACGGGATTACTTCTATGATTGGAGTTGGGGTAGGCGCTTGCGAAACAGGTGCTTGTGTACTCATCGGAAATGACCTCAAGTGGGCTGTAAGTTCGGCTACGGTTGGGTGTTCGAAAAGCGTTCTTATGGGTACAAACAAGTCGACCTCTTTCCTCAATCTGGATAGAATCTGCATGCCGATGAGTGAGTTGCCACCTGCTTCGAGGAAGTTGTGCTCGTGCTCTATCGTTTCTAGACCAAGGACCTCACAGAAGACCGCTTCGACTCGTCTTTCAAGGTCAGTTCCTTGTTTTTGAGTAATTGGTTCGCGATCTTCCTCAACAAGATCCACTGTCGGTAGCGATTTCTTTGCCCTGTGAGATTTCCAATGTGGCTCGCTGTTTAGTGTGTTGAGCCCTTCTTTTTAAAAATTGACCTCATCTGTAGCCTGATAGCTAGCAGGTATGATATTGAGACAACTTGGAGCGTTTTTTGAAAGTGGATGTGCCTTTACGAGCCCGGTTAACATCGTTCCTTTGCCCACTTCCAGAAATGTTGCTGGACCTTCGTTCAATAGAGTTGTGAGGCCTTCGTAGAAACGAACGGGACTACGTAGCTGTTTTGTCCAATAGTCTGCTGTTTGTGCGTCTGGCGCATGAATCCATTCCCCATCCAATCCGGAGATGAATCGGCGCCTAGGAGCGGACAGCGTTTTTTCTTCAACAAAGTCGTGAAACTCATCGAGTATGCGATCGAGCATCATCGAATGGAACGCTCGGGTCACTTGAACAGGTTTCGTTTCGATACCTTCTGTCTCCAGTGTCATTGCAAGTTGGTAAACCGATTCGGGGTAGCCGGAAACGACACATTGCTCTTTGGCGATCGTTGAACCCAGCGTAATTGTATCACTAAGGTAGGGCGTGATTTCGCTTTCAGAAAGAGACACCGCGAGCATCGATCCTTCAGGAAGACTTTGAACCAATTGACCCCGTTTGCACACGATCTCCAATGCGGTTTCGAAGGAGAAAACTTCAGCCAGACAGGCCGAGACATATTCGCTTACACTGTGTCCAAGCATCCCTGCGGGTTCGATTCCGTGGCGTTGTAGTAGTTTTGCCAAGGCGTATTCAGTCGAAAACAAAACGGGCTGGGCGATAACAGTTTGCGAAAGTTGACGCCGTGCTAGTTCATCTGGCACGTGATCGTTAAATAGGAACGATCTCAGTTCAGTTTTCAGGAGGTCACTCGCGAGACTCAAACCCTGGTCAAGGTCTTTTCTGAAACTGTCTACGGTATCGTAGAGTCCCCTTGTCATATTAGGACGTTCTGACCCATGACCTGGGAACAGGAAATGAACGGGTGTCTGAGATATGGGTGCAGTCACGATGATTTTCGGGAAACTCCCGATTTTTAAAAAAAGATCATGTCATCATAAAATGACAGGTATAATCAACGAATAGCCGATTCGTTGGCAGCTATTTGCAAATTATTTAGAGATTCGCCCGTAGGTCGTAGCAAATAAAACGGGTGGAGCTGCCATCCAGGCCTTCATCGTTTTGGCCGACGATAAGCAGTCCTTGGCTGAGTGCAGGCATGGCCCAGGTTTGTCGGGCGAGGAACAGGTGGGTGAGGTCCAGCTCTTTATAGCCTTCAGGTTTGAGATCCAGCCAAGCTAGGTGGCCATATTGGCCGAGGACGAGGCACCGTCCATCAACTTCAATAAAGGATGCCAGGGCAGGGGAGAGATTATAGGATTGGGGTCCGTTTGGTGATTCTACGTCAGCCATCCACTCCGGTTCGTGTTTCCACATAAGTTTACCCGTTTCCATTTCAATACAGACGATCGGTGCATTGCGGGGACCGTGGCCATCTACTCCATACAAGTAACCATCTTTATGGATCGCGGTCATGAAATGGGTATTGAGAATCTCGTTACGCCAAATCTCTTTGTAGCTACCGTCTTCTTGGATTTCAATGCAGACACCGCCAGCGCCGTAGCATTCGGAGATGTAGATTTTGTTATCGACGATTATGGGGGAGGATGCGTTGACCGATTCGTAGCGCCCCCCCCGCCATGGGAACGAGAATTCTTCGGCTCCTGTCGTCGGATCGACTACAATGAGCCCGCCGGTTGCGGGGCGACTTTCGCCCCCGGCAAATACGAAAATACGGCGGCCGTTTCTGGTGTTAGCTGGAATGGGCGAGGCGTAGCTCGGTCCCCACTGGTCGCCCGCGCCCCAGATCAGTTCCCCAGACAACTTATCAAACGCGACCACACTAGGCCCCTCGGGGGCTCCGACATTGATGATAAGCTGATTCCCTTCGAGCAATGGTGCTCCACCAACACCGAAAAAGTCGAGTGTGAGGTCAAATTCCTCCTTAAGATTTCGATTCCAAAGAACTCTGCCGGTGGTGAGTTCGAGGCAATGCAACTGTGCTTCGACTCCGAGGGTATAGACGTAGGTGCCGTCGGAAATCGGTTGGCACCTGGGGCCGTTACTGAATCCGTAACGGTCCTTGTAGGTTGAGGGATAGGTGTGTTTCCAATACCGCTTCCCTGTTTCTAGCTCCAGGCATTCGATGATCGCCTGATCATTCACTCGATGAAAGATGATAACTCGTTGGTCGATGACTGCTGCTGAGGAGTATCCGTTGCCGCGCTGAACCTCCCAGACTTTTGAAGGACCGGTTTCTGGGAACGTTTTTAGGAGATTCGTTTCAGGTGAATATCCATTGTGTGTGGGCCCAAGAAAGGTTTTCCAATCGCTTGAAATGGCGGTCGGTGAAAGCAATTTCGGCGCTTGATAGAAGGTGAGCTCAGACTGGGCTTCGGCAGCGTTGGGAATAATCGGATTTAATTGATTTACCGTGGGAGGAGCTGGATCGTCGAAGGCATGACTGACTAGGGTAACGGCCAGAAACAGAAAGGTGGATATGAGCGGTTTTCTCATGGTCATTTAGAATAGGTTTAGTAGCTCTCATAGCGCTAGCCTTTTCGTTGCGATTGAGACAATGGTGCACCATTGACAGTCGTGGCTGGTAGGAACAAAAATTGCTGACTGATCATTGGCCTTTCCTATTCGGGTTTATTAAGACTGCATGAACGATAACTTTTCACACAACCGTGTTAATTTGGCGTCCGCCAAGTTTGGCGCCGAAGTAATTTACGCTACCGACGATTTTTTCGCGGATAAATCCCGCTTGATCGCGGATAGTGAACCCGTCTTCATTGAGGGGAAGTATGACGAAAATGGTAAATGGATGGATGGTTGGGAGTCCCGTCGCAAACGCGTTCCTGGCTTCGACCACTGTGTGGTTAGGTTAGCGTTTCCTGGTTGTATTTTCGGTGTCATCATAGACACATCACACTTTACTGGAAACTTTCCTCCATTCTGTTCCTTGGATGCCTGTTCGTGTCCTGAGGGCCATGATCCGGATGAGTCGACCGAGTGGGTTGAGATTCAGCCAAAGTCTGCTTTAAAGGGGAATGCGTCCTACCGCTACCGCATTCAAAGTGAAGAAATTTTCACACATGTACGATTGAATATTTATCCGGATGGCGGAATCGCCCGTCTCCGCGTGTACGGCAAAGTATTTTGTAGTTGGGATTCGAAGGATCCTGACACGACTTATGACTTACTGGCGTTACCTAACGGTGGCCGTGCGGTCGCGTGGAATGATGCACATTTCGGCCATCCGGTGAATGTGTTAGGTGAGGGACGAGGCGTTAATATGGGGGATGGTTGGGAAACCCGTCGACGTAGAGAGCCCGGTAATGATTGGTGCATTTTCGTATTGGGCCACCGGGGGGTAATAGACCGGGTTGTATTGGATACCTGTCACTTCAAGGGAAATTATCCGGATCGATTTTCGATTCAGGCTATCGACACGAATTACGTAAAAGCCGCTTCTCTGGTTAAGCAGTGCGAGTCTTGGCCAACCATCGTGCCAGAGACCAAGTTGTCCGCCCATGCCATTCATGAATTTACCAAAGAGGTCGTGGCGCATAAGCCGATTACTCACATTCGGCTGAATATTTACCCGGATGGAGGCGTGAGTCGATTGCGCCTGTTTGGGAAGATCGCTAAAGACTAGTTGGAATATCCTGTGCCTCAGAAAACGATTCTTATTGAACCCCTCAGCCGTGAAGCCTTTGCCCCTTACGGGGACGTCGTCGAAATGGAGGGCAACCATTGTTTCCCCATTAACGCAGGACGGGCAGATCGGTATGATGCGTTGTGCACGGTTGATTGCGACGGCAGTGGAAAACAAGCCGTCATCAGTTTGGTAAACGCCCGCCAGTATGACTTCCCTCAAACGGTAACGTTTCTGGAGCGCCATCCGCATGGGAGTCAGGCATTTATACCGGCTTCACAAACTCCCTTTATGCTCGTCGTTGCCGAACCCGGTGAGATAGTGGATCCCAGCACCCTCAAGGCGTTTGTGTCTAACGGTAAACAAGGCATCAACTACCACCGAAATACTTGGCATCACGTCATGCTGACTCCGTTTGGGGATGTCACCTTTATCGTCGTCGACCGCAGTGATCCGGGATCCAATTGTATCGAACACTGGTATTCGGAAGGTGAACAGCCGTTTTTAGATTCTGGTGACTTGATTTTGTGAGCTTCCGTTTGCTCTGATTTATCTAGAAGTAAGTTGTAAGTGTCAGGTCTCCATTATTTGTGAAGGTGGTCTCTCTTCGAGATTCAGCTCACGATAGAATCGGTCGGTCGAAGTACTCTTTTCAACCGACCGACCTCATAAGTTTCTTTTGGTTCAGGTACCTCGATTAAAGATGACGCACTTGGGTTAAGCTTTATATTTATTGTCCAAAGCGACCGGTTACTCCCACACCGACTTGAGTAATCGCTGGTCCTGATCCTCCAGGAGCCCCACTGGTCGGGTTGACTATA
>CALGUT010000343.1 GCA_937920335.1 uncultured Opitutales bacterium | reverse complement strand
GCCTTTCGAGGTATTCCTGCAAGAGCGGGTATTAGATCCACTGGGTATGTATGATACGACCTTCTTTCCCACTAAAAATCAGGTGCAACGGATCGCTAAGTCTTATCTGAAGGACGATGAGACGCCTGAACTTACTGAGATCCCAGTGCACTTTGTTATTGGTGAACTGTGGGATACACAGCGAACCGTCAAACCAGGCGGTGGGTTGTTTTCAACGGCGGATGATATGCGGCGATTTTACCAGATGATGCTTAACGGAGGTGTGTGGAATGGAAGGCGCATTTTGTCTGAGAAATCAGTCCGTGAGCTTACTCGAACCCAGACCGGCGACATCGAGACCGGCTTTACCGAAGGCATGAGTTGGGGCCTCGCGTTTCAAGTGGTGAAGGAACCGCAAGGTGTGACCGCGATGCTACCACCCGGAACGTTTGGACATGGGGGCGCTTATGCCACTCAGAGCTGGGGAGATCCGGAGAATAACGTGATCTGTATCATGATGATTCAGCGTCGCGGATTTGGGAATGGGGATAATTCCCCTGTCAGGCTTGCCTTTCAGACGGCGGTGTACGACTCGTTGTCGCTCGAGGATTGAAAGCCGTACTAAAGCTGATCAAAAGCGATCGATTAGCTGCGGCCGATAATAATCAAAGGTTTTCGGAATTGTTTCGTGCATTTGCGTGAGTTGCTTAACCGATTCGGGAATCTCGAGTCCGAGGTCTTTCAGTCGTTCCAAACCGTTCAACGCGTGAACGGTCAGAAACAGTTCATTTCCGGGATAGGCTGAATATTCTAACAGTGTGTCAACGGCCCGTTTCTGGTGTGCCTTCCTGCGCGCCATCGTGCCGAGGCACTCAGCTGCCGCTACGGCAACGATGGGTTCGGGGTCTTCGAGCGCGGCGACGATCAGGTCTTCGTAGTAGGAGTAAACCGTTGTATTTTTCTTGGCTGTCATTTGCATGAGCGTCCAGTAGCGGATGGGCGAATACGGGTGCTTAATGCCCGCCGCGAAGTCTTTCTCCATGTCGCGTTCCTTGAGCACCGTGATACCCCAGGTAGGCGCATTTTTCAGCATGCCTCTCCCTGACTCAGCCGGCGAAATACCTTTCTGGGCATCCTTTTGTAGCAGTGGTTCCGGTAGAAAACCCAAGTCGCCGGTATCGGCCATATGCTTGTCTAAAGCGTCGCTCAACCGTTTCTTGATGTCTCGGTGTTGAGTCGATTCGGCGAGATTGTTGATGGTGTGGTAATCGTTTTCGAGATCGAACAATTCTTCACGAGGATGAGGTTTCCAGAACTGTGATTGTACATCGGTAAGCTCGCCATCTTTATACATTTTCATCCAAACAGCGGTGGTAGGGGTCTTCTGCTGGTAGAGCACGAACTGTCCGTGAGGAATGTGG
>CALGUT010000342.1 GCA_937920335.1 uncultured Opitutales bacterium | reverse complement strand
CCTCGGTGGTCGATCCCCGGACGGGAGAGATTCTCAAAGGCAATATTTCCCTCGGATCACTGCGGGTGCGACAGGACTTCCTCATCGTGCAGGGGTTGGTCGACGCCTATGCCGATGGCGTGACGCCCGATCCACGGATGGAGGAGGTTGCCCTGGCCCGTCTACGGCAACTGTCTGCGCATGAGGTCGGGCATACTCTCGGTCTTCTGCACAATTTTTCAGCAAGCACTGAGGGCCGATCCTCGGTGATGGATTATCCTTATCCCTACATTCAAATCGATGATGAGGGAAACCTCGATTTTTCCGAGGCTTACGACGTGGGTATCGGCGACTGGGATAAGCGTACGATTCTGTATGGCTACCAGGATTTCGCCGAGGGAGTGGATGAGGTCGCGGGATTACAGGCAATCCTCGCGGAGAACGATGCGCTTGGACTTTCCTTTTTGACGGATGGTGATGCACGCCCTCCGTTCGGTGCGAGTCCCGATGCGCATCTCTGGGATAACGGCTCGGCAGTGGAGGAGCTCAAACGCTTATCTGAAGTCAGAAAAGTAGCGCTTTCTAATTTTAATACGAACAACATTCCGCAACATACACCCATGGCGGAACTGGAACGCGTGCTGGTCCCCCTTTACCTGGCCCATCGTTATCAAGCGGAAGCGGTCACCAAGTTGATTGGCGGCGTAAATTATTCTTATGCCGCACGCGGAGGCGATACGCCACGCAATGAGATGGTGGACGATGCGCTTCAGCGGGAGGCATTGGATGCTTTAATCACCACTCTCCAGCCCGACTTCTTGGCAATACCCGAAGAGATCATACGACTCATCCCACCTCAGCCTGTTGGCTATCGCCGAGACAGGGAATTGTTTCAGGTAAACACCGGACTCACCTTCGATCCCATCGCCGCCGCCGAAAGCTCATCCAGCGCGACCCTATGGTTCTTGCTAAACCACCAACGTCTGGCTCGAGTGATTGAGCAGCACGCACGCGACAATTCTCGCATGTCCATCTACGAGCTGTTCGATGATCTGCTGGCTGGGGTCTCGGTCGAATCGAACCAATCCACCTTCGAACAGGAGATCGCCCGCTCGGTGGAAAAGCTGGTAGTGGAAAATGTGTTACGCTTGGCGGCCGACAAAAGCGGCCTTCAGCAAGTAGCGGCTGCAGCCCTGTTCAAAATCGATCAGTTGGAGGAACGCTACCAAACGCAATTTCGGTCTGAACGCGATCCAGCGCAACAGGCGCACCTCAACTTCCTCCTGCGTGAGATCGATCTGTTTAAGAACCATCCCGAAAAATATATTCCCACCACTGGTCCGGATATGCCGGACGGATCGCCTATTGGGTGTGGTTTATTTCATTCACTTAAAGAAGCATTTAGCTCTAATTAGCTTCTC
>CALGUT010000341.1 GCA_937920335.1 uncultured Opitutales bacterium | reverse complement strand
CCATCTTTCATCGACTGGGAAAGCTGTTCACTAATTGTGAAAGAAAAAGAAATTAAGCATCTTCGCAACATTCTCGAAGAGCGCTACGACGACAGCGAAGAACTCGGTAAAAACGCGCAAAATATCTTCAACGAGTATTTCACACCCGAAAACATCGGAAAGTCGATGAACCTTGCGCTCAATAATCTAGCGCAATCCATGGAAGAGAAATCTCAACTGTCCCCCTCATTTGTTAGAAGCACACGCAGACACCGAAAATCGAAATTCAAAATCGATTACTACAAAGCACTCCTTCACAACGCCCTCGCCAAAGCCAAGTTGAGCTAACGGATTATTTAGTCTACCAACTGGCATGGCAGCATAGCTGCATCTCGCATGCCGTGAATGATTTTTTTATCCGCCGGACAAAAGGTTGCGAGTATTCCTGCCAGTTCCGCTTTGTCACCATTCACGAAGAAGTAAGGACACAATCGATTCCGACCTTGCATGGGAAACACCGTTTCGGAATCCGCATAGACAGGATGAATTAACCGCTTGGGCTTGCGATACTCCTGAAGCACATGGAGATGGTTTTCACTCATATCTACCGCTTGCTGAATCCCCTCCGTCCATACTTCTTTTGACGAATCGCTACCTAAAGTGACACTCCTGGCGCCCCATGCTGTTTCATGATAGCCACTGATCTTAATAATCAGATTGCGCTCTCTTTGAGAGGCCTTCGAAAGATCCGTCCATTCTCGAATAGGTCGTCCCCCCACCAACGGACCATCCAATACAGCGGTGGGTGGTAACGGTGTATGATCCATGACCCAACTCTTCGGAATCGCTTTCGAGAGCGCCTTAAAGGAACGCTTAGGAATATTCTCACGCCAGAAGTCAGTGAGCATACCATGATGAAATAACCCTAAACTTAGTTTCTCTTCCTGAAACGCGCGCATCGGTGGCGTCAACTCCACCGCTTCACCCTCCAACGCTTCGAATACATAGGGTATCGTTTTTAGATTGGGCAAATCGAACAATTCAAAGAAGCGATAGATAATATCCACCTTTTCCGGATTTCCGTCGATTGAGATGTGTAAGGTCTCTCCCAATGGGTAGACCTCATCCGGTTGAACAGTGAATACCCGTTTACCTGTTCTTTGAAGCTCTTCGCTCACCCATTGCATTTCGGGGCGATAAGTGGCCGCTTCGTCACTAACAACGATCGCAATCAAAGGCGCATGACGGTCCGGTGTCTTTGCCGCCAAAGCGTTATAAAAACACTCCAGCATCAAGTCATCGCTACCGATAATCGTGTCATTAACACTTGAATATAATCGATTCAGAAAAGCTGTAAGCCCGATTCCTCCGGGAACCGAGTCAATTTCCGATATAGCGAATCCGTCATCCGTAATCAGCAAGTCTGGCCGAATGACAGCTGGCAACTGACCACGGGAAACCTTGCACCGACCATGCTTGATCAAATGGTGCGGTTTACCTCGGTCTAAATAATCAGCTACCCAAGGCGCAAAAAGATCACGATTCCTGAGTAACTTCTTTCCGTCCGAAGAACGAACGTAAAGCGTTTCAAGCGCCTTGTGAAAATCAAGGCACGCTTGCCCAAGGATTTTTATTTCTTCCAGTTCCTTTTGAGTGATTGGCCATGCGTGCGGCGACAACTTCCAAGTCTTATCCTCAAAAAGAGGAGTTTCGCGAAACGTCTCCTCGAGAAATTCAAACGTGTGGCCAGGCTTTTCCATCAGATCACTCATGATTAATCATCGAGGCTGACATCCTTATTTCGAGAGGTCGGACAACCGGCTCTGAGCCAACTATGAACGAAGCGGTTGATATCCCCGTCCATCACCCCTTGAATATCGGAAGTGTCAGTACCCGTCCTAAGGTCTTTCACCATCTGATAGGGCTGAAAAACATAACTCCTGATTTGGTTTCCCCAACCAATCTCGCCTTTTTCTCCATAGAATTGGTCCATCTCAGCTCGTTTCTCATCTTCCATTTTTTCAAACAGTCGAGACTTGAGCATGCTCATCGCAGTGGCCCGGTTTTTGTGCTGGGAGCGCTGGTTCTGACAAGCAACCACAATTCCGCTAGGAATGTGGGTAAGCCGAATAGCTGATTCGGTCTTATTAATATGCTGACCACCTGCACCACTTGCACGAAACGTATCAACACGAAGATCTTCGTCTTTAATCTCGATATCGACGTCGTCCACAATCTCAGCCACGACGTCCACCGAACAGAAGGACGTATGCCTCCGTTTATTCGAATCAAAAGGTGATATGCGGACCAATCGGTGAACGCCGCGCTCCGCCTTCGCATAGCCATAGGCATTAGTACCACTGATCAACAGGGTCACACGACTCAGACCAGCTTCTTCACCTTGCTGCATGTCCTGAACTTCGACGGAAAATCCGTTTCGCTCTCCCCAACGGGAATACATGCGGTAGAGCATTTCAGCCCAATCACAGGATTCTGTTCCACCCGCCCCCGAGTGGATAGTTAGAAACGCATTCGCACCATCATGCGGCCCACTTAAGAACGCTGCGATCTCCAGTTCTTCAATCTCAGCGATAAGACCGTCCGCTACATTTCTCAACTCTTCGGAATACTCACCATCAATTTCGGTCTCTTCTTCCTCGACCAGTTCCGTCAACGCATTCAGATCATCAAGTTTGGCATGAAACGTCGTCATTAGGCTGACCGCCCGCTTAAGGTGATTCATCTCCGTTACTATCTTCTGAGCCGTTTGTTGATCATCCCAAAAACTTTGCGAAGACATCTTAGCTTCCATTGAAGCTATTTGTTCCTGCTTCTTATCAACGTCAAAGATACCTCCAAAGATATCCACCGCGTTTGTTGATCTCTTCTATTCTACTGCGAGTTTCAGGAGTAATCATAAGCGTCTGAAAGGAAAAAAACTCGGTCCTTTTTGCAAGCATGAACGCAATTCTTTGCCTTGCAGGATTCCATTCATTGACCACTTTTTCTTCCATGAAACTCATCGCAATCGCAGCGACCTCACTCGACGGGTTCATTACTCGGGGAGACGAGCCCGGAACCGCCTTTACCTCAGCAGCAGACAAATCCTGGTTCCCAAAAACCGTCGAAGCCTTCGATTTTAAAATCATGGGACGTAAGACCTTTGAGGTATCCAAAGACTATATACTCGGTTTGGTTCACAATGAGGCGAATGATAAACGTTTCGTAATGACCCGCAGCCCTGAGAACTCGAAAGATCTCGAGGTTCCGAATCGACTGGAATTCACAAAACAACCACCTGCACAAATCGTTGCAGGCATTAAAAAATCAGGAGTTGTAGACCCTAAGGTAGCTATACTCGGGGGAAGCAATATTTTTAGCGCTTTTCTAGATGCCGGACTCATTTCCGAATTCTGGATAACACTCGAACCCCTGATGTTCGGCTATGGTACTCCCCTTTTAAATAGGGAAACACAGGCAAAGCTCCGATTGATAGAATCGTCAAACCTGGGCGCGGATACGCTTCTGTTGAAGTACCTCTGCGATTACTCACAAACGAATAGCTAGATCATGAAGTCCGACTGACCGGACAATTCATGAAGTCCACACTCGCGCTTCAATCCATTGAAACGCGTTTCTTCAGCAGTCATACCATCC
>CALGUT010000340.1 GCA_937920335.1 uncultured Opitutales bacterium | reverse complement strand
TTTCTCCTTTAACAAATACGCTTTTAGCTCCTGAGCCCCGTCGATTACGTGCCCATCGGGCATTGAATCTTTCGCATCCAATGGTGCCATTTCGATAATATTGCGTGCCTCTCCTTTATTGTCTGCTGTCAATCGAATCGCTTCTGTTCGGTATAGCCCTGTCGCATCAAAATGCTCAAGCGGGATTCCCCACGGATCGATCTTAAGGTGACAGTTTACGCAGGAAGGCACATCGCGGTGCACTCCCAGTTGATCTTTCAAAGACATTTCAGCAAACCCAGGTGTCTCGGGATCGAGCGCTGGCACATTTGCAGGCGGCGGCGACGGTGGATCATCGAGCAATCGCTCCAGGATCCAAACAGCCCGCTCGATCGGTTGAGAATCCTCTCCCGTAGAATTCCCTACCAACATACTTCCTTGGGTTATCAAACCACCCCGACGGTGCTCAGGCTTCAATGGCACACGGATCATTTCCATCCCTACAACCCCCTCGATACCGTAGTGCTTGGCAAGCCGCTCGTTCAGCATTGCGAAATCCGACTCGATAAAATTCAACGCCGACAATTCGTGGTGAAGAATCTCCTTGAAAAACGCCTGAGACTCGAGGCGCATGGCATCCTTGGATCGGTCTTTGAAGTCAGGATAAAACTGCGGGTTCACGGCTACACGATCCAGGGCTTGTAGATCTAACCACTGATCAGTGAATTGCTCCACAAAACGCTCCGACCGTTCATCCCTCAACATCCTTCGTACCTGCTTCTTCAATACCGACGATCGGAGAAGTTTCCCGCTAGAGGCCAAATCCAACAACTCACCGTCTGGCATGGTACTCCACAGAAAATAAGACAGACGCGAGGCCACCTCGTAAGCGTTCAAGTCTCGGGAGGCCTTCTCATTCTCCAAGGGCTCCATCAGATACAAAAACTGAGGTGAGATCAGGACCATCGAAAGCGCCTGCCTCATCGACTCCACAAAGCTCGGATATATGGGTCGCACTTTATTATAGAAATCGTAAATCTGATCTACCTCATCTGCACTCGGTGGACGACGGTAAGCACGGGCCATGAAACGTTCAAAAACCTCCCGCGCATAGATTGACTCTTCCTCAGGCACTTCTGCGCCTTTGAACAGGATCCCTCGGTGGTACGCTGGCGGCCAGACTTCATGGTCGTTCGCAACAAACTCAATGGAATCCACGACCAGCCACGGTTGCTTCGGGTCGGGGTCATTGAGTCTTCTAAATTGATCGGGGATTCGAAGATCATAGACCTCGATCGCGTCAGAGCCATCGTCATAGATATTGTGCACATTCACGAGTAACCCAGGGAAATTCGCTGGTAACTTGAGAACCGGGTAGTGATCGAGGTACCCATTGAACTCGTAGATGCCCGGATTGTCCGCGGTGGCATACACATCAATATCTTCGCCGACTTGCCCTCCGGTGACATAGGTATCCGGTCGGAGCCCAATCCTTACCCGCATACGTGGCGGGCCTTTTCCTTCCGGAATGACGGCATGTGCTTTGACCCGAATTCGAAACGGCCCCTCAGTCGGATATTCGAGCATACGCGTCCAGAAACTGTTGCCGGGCTGTATGTTTCTCGTGTTCGTTTTGGAATCCTTGTCTCGGGGACTGCGAGCTACGTTATGAGTGCCGAAATGTTCGAAGCGATCCGGCTGAGGATGATCAACAAGGGCCTTCGCCAGTCCTCGTTGAGCCGCCTCTAAGTAGTACTCCAACTGCATGGACGACATGCCCATAATCAAACCGTTATTCTGAAAGCCGTCGTGGCTATTGGATTCCGGTGGCAAATTCGCCGCATAGTCCAGCTCAAATCCCAGCAGATCGGTCATCGTGTTCTGATACTCGTAGCGCGTGAGGCGGCGCAGCACTCCCATCCCATCCGTCGATCGTTTGATTTCAGCTGCTCGCGTCATTTCAGCCGTTATCCAATCGATCATCAGGAACCGTTCATTCTCCTCGGGTTGCGGCTCATCTTCGGGTGGCATGTCTTCCAAGTGAAGTACATCCAAAATATCGTGCCAGGTATCCCGGTGTTTTCCGTATAGAAAATCCAGGTCCATCGTATCGACCCTTACTCCATTTTCCTGCTCATCAGGCCCATGGCACTCGATACAGTATTTTTTCAGTAAGGGAGCAACCTGCTTATCGTAAGAAATAGTTTCACCGTGAACGAGTGCAACAGCAGTTACAGCCGCGCA
>CALGUT010000339.1 GCA_937920335.1 uncultured Opitutales bacterium | reverse complement strand
ATTCTCTCAGTTTTTGATTATATTTTACTCAGATGAAGTGGGGCTTTCTCCGGTTGCGATTGGAACACTGATTATTTTAACCCGTGTATTTGATGCTCTGAATGACCCAGTTATGGGGATTATCGCTGACCGGACTCGATCAAAACATGGGCGGTTTCGACCTTGGTTAATATGGATGATTGTGCCCTACATGGCTTTTGGAGTATTGACCTTTACAGCCCCGGATTTTTCGGACACTGGGAAACTTGTGTATGCGTATGTCACCTACACGGTCGTCGGCCTTGTTTACACAGCGATTAACATTCCTTATGGTGCGTTGATGGGGGTCATTACTTCGAATTCGATCATGAGAACCCAGTTAGCATCGTTTAGGTTTTACGGCGCGTATCTCGCGGTTAACCTGGTAAATATTAGTATACTCTACCTGGTGTCAAAACTGGGTGGAGGAGATGATGGGATAGGTTACCAACGAGCGATGATGGTCTATTCGGTTCTAGCTGGTTTGCTCTTTTTCGTCTGTTTTAAAACGACCAAGGAAAGGGTTACGTTTCCTCGTTATGAGAACGCTAAGATCAAGGAAGACCTTGCAGATCTATTGCGGAACAAACCGTGGCTAATAATCTGCGCAACGGGAATTCTTAGCCTTATTTGGATAACTTTGAAGGGAGCTTCGCTGCTCTATTTCATGAAATATTTCGTAGAGGCCAACGATAAGACAATTACTTCGTTTCTATTTTGGGGCGGTATTGCCACGATGGCTGGAGTCTATTTTACGAGCCATGTAGAGAAGCTATTTGGAGGGAAAAGAAATGCATTCCTAATACTGACGTTGGGGGCTGGTTTAGTATTGATTGCCAATTATTTTGTGAGTTCTAGTGACTTAGTACTCATATTTACGGTACACGTGGTGAGTTCGTTTCTTTCGGGTCCAATGATGCCGCTTTTTTGGGCAATGATTGCTGATACAGCTGACTTCGCTGAATGGAAATTTGGACGGCGATTTACGGGTCTAGTCTTTTCTGCTGGCACGCTTTCGAATAAAATGGGCTGGGCTATCGGATCCGCATTCACGGCTTATACGTTAGCCTATTTTGGTTACGAGGCGAATGTGATGCAGAGCGCTGAATCTCTTTCAGGAATCAGGTTGTTGATGAGTTTTGGTCCAGCCATGATTGCTGTTCTCGCGGCCATGATGACGCTGGCTTACAGCATTACGCCAGCGCTGAGTAGACAAATTGAAGCTGAGCTTTCAGACCGCCGCCGCAAGGCTCGGAAGGAGTATTTGGCTAACGGTTGATGTACCAAGCTACGTTGTTAGTTTGTCTACCGGCCAATAGCAGATCAAGGCGCCCGTCTTTATTGAGATCAACCGCTTTAAGATCGTAGGCTTCCTGACCATTTCCGGTATCGATGTCGTGGGCTTTAAATAGGCCCTTCCCATCATTTTCATACCAGCGAACAGTTTTCTCTGAGAATGAAGCGGTAGCGACATCTACATCACCGTCTTTGTCGAAATCGCCCAGTGCCAGGGAATGACAGTCTTTGAGGCTCTCATCAATCGGGCTCTGTTTCCAATTGGTTCCTCGGTACCAGAATACACCGGTGCCGTGTCCGTTGCTGGCAACGATATCGTTGCGCCCATCGCCATCGATATCGGCCACTAGCGCGTTGGTAACGCCTTCTACTTCAGCAATATTTTGTCGTTTCCACCGACCGTGGAGTGAAGGTGGGTTTTGATACCAGTCAAGAGAGTTTCCTCCAGAGTGGCCCACTATCACATCAAGTCTTCCATCGTTATTGATATCCGCAGTATCCATATAATGGGGACGCATAGGTGCGTTTTTCTGAGTGATCATGTGGCGAACGAACTTACCTCGAAAATTGTCGAACCAGGCAACGGAGTCCTTGTAAATGCCTTTGATGCTATTGCCAACGACATCAATGGATCCATCCCCGTTGAGATCAGCTATCGCTAATCCGTGGGAGCCATGAAGGTCCTTATCAATAACATGCAGTTTAGCTTTCTTTTCGATGCGCCCGGTATTTTCAATCCAGGCGATTGAGAAGTCAGGGATACGCTTCGGTTTTTTGGCTTTTTCCCCGTTTGCGCGGATTTCTCGGTATTCAATCCAGGGGGATGTTCCGCGAGCGATGACGAAATCGAGGTCACCGTCCATATCCATGTCACCGCTGGATCCATACAAAAGGTTGCCACCTAAACTATCGTAGAGCGGCATTGTTTCAGCTCTTCCTAAAGGATCCAGAACTGCAAATACTCTCGTGTGTCCGGTTGCTACTATATCAAGATTGCCATCTCCGTCGAGATCCGCTGCGTCTACTCCACGAGTTTGTTCTCCCAGATCAGCTGAGGACTTCTGCCAAGAGACTTCAGCAGTTAAGGTTGAATAGGAAAGCGTAAGGACAAAGTAAGGTAACAAAGACTTCATAGGATGGGATAAGGTATAGGTATCTGAGTGGGTATGCTACGAATAGATCACTTAAGTGCTAGAATAAACTGCGGGAGGCAATTGCGTCTTATTCATTCTTTTAAGAATTTCTCTCTCCTTAAAACGTCTACTTGGCTAACCCAGGCAACGACGCTGTAGCTTTCGAAGTAACCCTTATCCAAGTCTTTGAGAATATTCTCCGCAGTGGTTTGGGATACCAGACTCTCGAAGCGAAGGTTGGGTCCCTCCCAGTCGGTTGCTCTATTACCACGTGATCCGTGACCTTCAGCTCTGGAGTAGGTATAGCCAGTAGCTCCGTGTTTGAGTATGATTGCTATGATTTCATCTTTCAGAATGCCTTCCGTGATGATTGTGAGCAGAGTGATGGAGGAGTTCATGATAATAATCGGTTCAGGTATTCGGAATATTTGATCAGCATGGGGATTCCAATGGTAAGATTGAATGGAAAGGTAACGCCGAGTGACAAGGTTAAGTAAATACCGGGACTTGCCTTCGGAAGTGCGATTCGGACGGCTGCCGGAGCGGCGATGTAGGAGGCACTGCCGCTCATGGCCCCCAAAACTGCAGCACCTCCGGGAGACATTCCTGCAAGTAACCCTGCTGTGCAGCCCAGGAGGCCGTTAATACAGGGGAGTACGCAGCCGATAATGATGAGTCTCCAACCAGCCTGACGCATATCCGAGAGTCTGGAGGCAGCTACAATCCCTAACTCCAAAAGGAAGAGGCAAAGCACCCCTTTGAAAGGTACGATAAAGAAAGGGGCGACCGATTCGATTTTCTCGGCACCACAGAGCGCACCGATTGCCATTCCTCCTATGAGCAAAAAAATGCTTTTGCCTGTGAGGACTTCATGCAGGGCAGACTTGATCCCGCCAGCTCTATTTTGTCTTGCTAGCAGGAGACCTACGATAATTCCTGGTATCTCAAGTATTGCCACCAAAGCGGGAAGATAGCCATCTCCGGTAAGCCCAGCTATTTTTATGGCCTCCAGAGCTGCTAAAAAGGTGACCGCTGAGACCGAGCCATAATGCGCAGCAGTTGCCGCAGCATCTATTCGGCTAATTTTTCCAAAACCGCTTAGTAGGTAAAATGCGATCATAGGAGTTAGTAGTCCCAGGAACAGCGTTGCGACTACCGGACTCGCTAGTTCTGCGATCGAAGTGTTAGAAAGCGCCACGCCTCCTTTTAAACCGATTGCAAACAGTAGGTAGATCGAGAGGGCCTGGTAGACTGCGCTAGGTATCTCAAGGTCACTCCGAACTGCTCGAGCAATCATTCCTAGAGCGAATGAGAGTACAACTGGAGAAATTAGATTGTTGAGTACAAGATCCATTACAGAAACGAGAGTTTGAACTATTGGTGGAAATCGAAACGGTCTTGGGCCGAACCATCAATGTATAATTTCATATAGCAAACATTCAGTGCGATTTGGGCAGAGTTTCTTGGAGTTTGAACTCGATAGAGGAATAAATCTTACTGAGCCTTGGACGATTGTCACATTTTATGAAATTTGTTTTCTGAATTTAGATATGCGCTTGCCTGTATTCTTGATGATAAGTCAAATCAAGGTTCTATTTGTTTTTATGATTTTCGCCGAAGATGCCCTGACCCGATTAGTCGACGGAAACGCTCGGTTCGTTTCTGACCAGCATTACTCAGAATCCTACTCTTTTGAACGCCAGCGTATGGAATCCGTAGAGAGTCAGACTCCATTTGCCATTATTCTTGGCTGCTCCGATTCTAGGGTGCCGCTGGAGATCGTGTTTGACCAGGGGTTGGGAGATCTGTTTGTTATACGCGTTGCGGGAAATATTGCTGCTTACTCTCAAATCGGGAGTATCGAATACGCAGTTAGTAAGTTGGGCGCTCGTTTGGTGGTTGTCTTGGGTCACACTCGATGTGGAGCGATCCTGGCAAGCCTCAACGAGTATATCCATACAACTGATGGCTTAACACCCGGAATTAAAAGTTTGATCAGTCGCATACAACCGTCGGTTGAAACTGTGATCAGTCAATCGGATGAAACGAGTACCAACGTATTGGTCGATCAAATCATGAAAAGAAACGTGGAGGCTACCGTTGATACTTTACGAACGGAATCTCCTGTTTTGGCTCATTACCAACAGCACGAAGGATTATCGATTATTGGGGCTGAGTATTCACTCGAAACAGGCTGGGTTAAATTCTATGATGAGAAAGAGTCTTAGGATAACCGCCGGTTGGTGACGGCTGATTCGCGTTTCACGTCAAGATCTCCTTGACCACGCGCGAGTGTTCGACTCCCGTGAGACGCTGATTGAGTCCGCGGAACTTGAATGTGAAACGCTCATGATCGATGCCCAGGCAATGTAGTATCGTTGCGTTAATATCTCGAATGTGAGTTCCTTCGTCCTCGATATTGTAGGCCCAAAGATCCGTCTTTCCCCAATCAAAACCAGCTTTTACGCCACCACCGGCCATCCATATCGTAAAACAGCGACCATGGTGGTCGCGCCCAGCGCTATTGGTTCCGATCGTTCCTTGTGTGTAAGCGGTGCGTCCGAACTCTCCGCCCCATATGACAAGTGTTTCATCCAGTAAACCTCGCTGCTTCAAGTCCTTCACTAAGGCGGCGGAAGCTTGATCGACGTCGTAGCATTGAGCAGGCAGGGCTTCGGCAATTCTTCGATGCTGATCCCAACCCCGGTGAAAGAGTTGTATGAATCGAACGTCTCGTTCAGCCATTCTCCTCGCCAGTAGGCAATTCGCTGCGAAACTCCCTGGTCTGCGCGATTCCGGCCCATATAGCTCGAAGCTGGATGTGGGTTCATCGCTTAGATCCATAAGGTCAGGTACGGACGTTTGCATGCGGTAGGCCATTTCGTAGGCATCGATACGGGCATGAACCTCTGGGTCTCCGACTGCATCTGCGTGCATCTGGTTAAGGGATTCCATCCGGTCCAATAGTTTACGTCGTCCATGGGCATCCACTCCTGGCGGGTTTTTTAAAAAGAAAACCGGTTCACTTCCTGATCCTAGTTTTACCCCTTGGTGGCTGGAGGGAAGGTAACCACTTCCCCAAAGGCGTGAAAATAGAGGCTGTCCGGGATTCTTGCCGGAACCCTGTGAAAGTAGAACCATGAAAGCAGGTAAGTCATCATTCTCGCTTCCGAGTCCGTAGCTTAGCCATGATCCCATACTGGCATGGCCCATCTGCTGAGAACCTGTGAGAATATAAGTGACTGCCGGATCATGGTTGATCGCTTCGGTATGCATACCTCGCAGAATCGTGATGTCATTGGCAATGCCTTGGGTATGCGGTAGCAGATCGCTGATCCACGTTCCATGTGTTCCGCAGCGTTTGAAATCCCAGAAAGGGGCCGTGAACGGGAAGGATTTCTGGCGCGCAGTCATCCCGGTAACACGTTGGTTACCGCGTACTGAATCGGGTAGTTCAGCGCCGTGCAACTCATTCATCTCCGGCTTGTAGTCAAATAAGTCGAGATGGGAGGGGCCTCCGGACTGAAAAAGATAGATTACGCGTTTGGCCTTAGGTGCGAAGTGAGGGAGGTTATTTAATATTGCGTCTGAGTTAGGCACTGCGTTTTCCGAAGCGCGCATCACATGCGGCAATAGAAGCGAACCAAGAGCTGCCTGACCAAGGCCTCGGCCCAGTGTCCCGAAGAGAGACCGTCGCGTCATTTTACGATGAAAGTCTATAAAAGGTTCCATGACTAGGGCTTGGTTATAGATTCACTGAGGTTCATGATCAAATTCATAACCTGACTGTAGGCCGCGTGTTCGACCAGATTCAGGGTTCTATCTCGGGGATATTCTCCGAAGGCC
The DNA here is from genome assembly GCA_937920335.1 of uncultured Opitutales bacterium. Lineage (GTDB taxonomy): Bacteria > Verrucomicrobiota > Verrucomicrobiia > Opitutales > UBA2995 > UBA2995. The sequence goes on along the minus strand of CALGUT010000339.1, from coordinate 1,505 downwards.
AAGAGTGCTTCGGCGGTCATCGGGTCCTGATTGAAGATCTTACGCTGATCTTCCAATGCTTCCTCAAGCAGGTTCAGCTCCTGCTCTGTCGGAGGTCGGGAGGTGATTGATTCGAACGCAGTCGCAATTCGTGCGGGATCGCCCGCCTTCGGCTTATCTTGCAGCAGTTGCTGTGCAAATTGACGGCTGATTTCGACATATTGAATATCGTTTAAGAGAACAAGCGCTTGTAGCGGAGTATTGGTCGACTCACGGTTCATGACGCACAACTCTCGATTGGGGGCGTCAAACGTAACCATTGCTGGTGGGGGATTTGTCCGTTTCCAAAGGGTATACATACTTCTGCGGTAAAGGTCGGAAGCCCGGTCTTGTACATATACCTGAGCTGTGTCCATCACGGAACCGTAGTGACTAATCTCACGCCATATGTGTTTGGGTTGATAGGGCTTTACGCTTGAACCACCAATCCAATCATTAAGTAAACCACTCTGCTTTAACATAGCATCGCGAATGAACTCAGCCTGTAAACGCATGCGGGGTCCGCGTGCAAGCAAACGGTTGTCAGGATCGGCTTCCAGCTTATCTGCATTGATCCTGGAATCCTGGCGGTAAGCGGAAGACATGACGATTTGTTTGATGAGTCGTTTGATCTGCCAGCCATTCTCTCTGAAATCCACTGCGAGCCAGTCGAGTAGTTGGGGGTGGCTGGGCCAAGTTCCCTGCGATCCGAAGTCGGCCGATGTTAAAACGATACCTGTCCCGAAGAGCATTTGCCAAATACGATTAACGGCGACTCGGGAAGTCAGTGGATGATCATCGTTGAGGAACCAGTCAGCAAGAGCCAATCGGTTCTTCGGTGCGTCTATTGGTAATGGTAACAGGAATTCAGGTACGCCTGGAAAGACCTCTTCTCCTGGATTCTCGTAACTGCCGCGTTCGAGTATAAATGTTTTTCGCGGTGTTTCTGCAGTGTTCATTACCTGCGTCGAAAACTCACCGGTCATTTCTAGTAAGCGGTTCTTCGTAATCTCAAGTTCATCCCGGATTCCTGCTAGTCCTGGATCTTTTGTCTGCTGATAGGTCGCCAACTGGTTAACCTCCTGAGAGCTTCTCTTATGGGCAGGAGTTTTTAGTATTTTCTGGATGTTATATGGAATGTTCGATTCGTCATTCTGGCCAGTAATTGCAAATACTCTGAAGTGTCCAGGACCTCCGATCTGCTGAAAGTTTACCATCACAGTCAGGTAAGATGCCTCTTCGCGGTCGAACGTCTCGGCCAGCATTATCGTGAGGTGTTGAGGCTCGTTAACTCGACCTAAAGGCGACCATCCGTTGTGGGCCCGAGGGTCCAACACATTTTCTGCGGGGTAATCGGGATGTGAATAAGAAGCGGTCGCGTCTGCCAGTGGGACCAGGCGATTGATATCCAAATCCGCAACCGGCAAATTGCCGGTTGATACGGAAACTGCAGTTACGGCGAGGGCGCCCAGTTCTTCCTCATATCC
>CALGUT010000338.1 GCA_937920335.1 uncultured Opitutales bacterium | reverse complement strand
TTTGAGTTCCATAAAAGCATCCACATCTCAGTTTTTCTTGGCAACTTCCGATCTTCCCGCAATTATTTCTACATCGATCTCTTACCCATGGAAGAATTAGACCAACTCCAAAAAATCCTCGATACTGTTATCGAGTTCTTCGTCAACTATAGCTTCTCATTAATCGGGGGCGTGATCGTCCTCATCATCGGATTCTTTTTTGGAAACGTATTTGCGAAACTGGTCACCAAAATCTGCCAAAAGCGCAAGGTCGACCTCACCCTGGAGCGTTTCTTTGCGTCTTCCACTAAACTGCTGATCATTACTATTTTTGTGATCATTGCCCTCAACAAACTGGGCATCGAAATTGCCCCGTTCGTCGCCCTGTTAGGAGCCAGTGCGTTAGGTTTAAGTTTAGCGGTCCAAGGTCCCATATCGAACTATGGCGCCGGGATTGTGTTGATAATTACACGCCCGTTTAAAGTCGAAGATACTCTGACTGTCCTGGATGAACGCGGTCCTGTATCAGGCCTCGTTCGATGCATCCACCTCGGTTATACCGAGCTCGAAGCTGAGGACGGTGAAATGATCAGTATTCCCAATCGGAGGGTCTTAGGAGAAATCCTCACGAACTCCTACCACTTTCGCGTAGCTGAAGGCGTCATCGGCATAGAATATAGCGGCGACCCCGAGCAGGCCATTAAGGTCATCCAGGAAGCGTTGACGGGAGTTAAAACACTAGATCACAAAAACGTACCTGAAGTAGGGATACTGGAATTCGCTGACTCATCCATCAACATTGCCTACCGTTACTGGGTTACCACTGCTGATTTTCACAAAAGCCAATTCGAAGCGAACATGGCCGTATACAAAGCGTTCAAAACCGCAGGTATAGGAATCCCATTCCCTCAGCGCGACGTTCGCCTCTACAAGACCGACTAGTCTTTCGGTTTTTCCGGATCTTCGAGAGCAGATTCCTCCTCGGCGATGAAAGCCTCCGCCTCGGCCTCTTCAGCTTTGTCGAACGCGATCTCTTCCGCAGCCTTCTTTTCCTCGGTCACCACACCAGGTTGCAAGATCCTCGAACCTTGCGGGATAAAAACGGATCCTTCCTTCTGTGGTCTTTGATTCACAAAGGTAGGGGAAACGATCTCAACCTGATTTGCGTGAAGCGTATCCAAAATCGATTTTTTAAAATTCGAGCGAGCTGTAATCAGGGTCTTAACGTCCTCAAGAAACCCGCAAGCTTTGTAAACGATCGAAAAATCCCCCAATTCCATCACGTGCACATACGGATCTTTCAGTCCCACCTTCTCCGCCGCTTCTATCAGGAGCTTTTCTATTTTAGTATGAGCGATATCGTAGCCCAAAGAAAGATTGACGGAGATTATGGTGCCCGATGACCGAACGACCGTCACCGGGTTTGTAATCAAGTACAGATTCGGAAACGTCGTCAGGTCCCGGTCCGCTGTTTGAATCTCGGTATGAAAAATACCACGATCAGACACCCGGCCATCCTGGCCACCGACCCTTATAAAGTCACCGATGCGAAAACTTCGAGTCAGCCGAAGCATTGATCCCGCAAATGCGTTTGATACAAATGTCGCCGAAGACAATGCCATAACACCAGTCACTACCAGGCCGATCAGGCTTATGATGTTTCCGCGTAGACTATCGCTGACCGGCAGCGCCAATATTATCAGAATTGCGCCAATCGTACTGAAGATAATCATCAAAACCTGCGGCACAATTTTGTGATCCGAAAACGCGTCTACTTTCTTTCCAAGCCACAACCACTTGATCAGTCTCAAAGAAACGAAAACGAAGATCGAGATGAGGACGATCGGAATAAAGCGGGGTAACTCGGAGTAAATTTGTTCGAGAGCTGGCATCCTTATGGGCTACCAGAACCCCCTCCACATGCAACGGAAATTTCCGAATCCACCCTAAAGGATTAACTTTGGAATCGTCTACAAAAGATAGCTTGAAACCGAATGAACAATTTTTGGTTAGGGAATAGTCAATTGCGGTAACCTCTCTTTAATAAACAAACGTTATTCACTTGCGATC
>CALGUT010000337.1 GCA_937920335.1 uncultured Opitutales bacterium | reverse complement strand
ACCTCCGAGGTCAAAACAATATACATAGGGTTTGGCCAAGCCTATTTTGTCGATGAAAATAAAACGACCGCTGGATATGGTTATCCGATTATTGGCAAGGGCTGGGAATGGGTTGAAATGCCTGAGATCGCTGAAGCCGTCCATCAGGCAGTTCTTGTGGCAGATAATCGGCTACCAGCTGTTTTTGTGAACGTCCCAGTCGCAATTCAACAAGGTAATTAGTACTCGCGAAAGTATGATTTTCAAAATAAAGATTTCCATGAAAAAGCTACTCACAATCTGTTTATTAATCCCCGCGCTTTCGTTGAGTGCTCAGACTCGGTATGAGGCTGCTGCGAACACCACTGAAGGTGACCTTGAACGCGCTCTCGCTGAATTAACGCAACTGAGAAATGAAATCGCCACCGCAAAGATACCACTTGCTAAGGCGATAAACCAGTTGGAGGACGAGAAGATCGCCTTGACCAAAGAACGAAACGAGTCAGTTGAAGCAGCAAGCGGAGGAAACCGCATCAAGGCGGAGTTAGAAGAACGTCGGGGGAATATCGACAAGCAAACTGATTACATAAATACAGCAATTGGAAACTACCTTTCAGAATTTGAAAGCACTGCCTTACATGTTGCTGAAATTCAGCTTTATGAAGATGTGGTAAAGGCTGCGAAGGTTGTATCAAAAGATGTTCCTTTAAAAGAACGTTTTGAGCTGCAGGTAACCGCTATGAATGCGGCTTTTGATCGACTCAATAAGATGGTAGGAGGCTACACGTTTAGTGGGAAATCCGAAATTGAAGGTGGTGAAATCGTCGATGGCGACTTTGCAATCATTGGCCCAATCGGGATGTTTACTGGAAACGGAAGAACTGGGTGGGTGACTCTCAATGTTCAATCGGCGGGACCCATTCAAAAGTTGACCGACAAGATTGAAGTTCCTGAAGATAAGATGGCGGCCGTTGCATCTACTGGATCGGGTACATTGTTTTTAGACACAAAGCTTGGACAGGCTTTTGATATCCTGGAGTTGGAGGAGACGATTGTAGAGCATTTCCAAAAAGGTGGACTTGTGATGTGGCCAATCCTCGTTTTGGCGACAGCAGCATTTATAGTATCACTTTTCAAAGTCATCGAAATTGCTTCCGTAAAGAAGGGTAACCCCAAGGACTTGGAAGTTATATTGGATCATCTCGAAAATGGTCGGAAGGACGATGCTTTGGGATACGCCCGGGGCGTTAAGGGACCTGTTGGTGAAATGCTGACGGCCGCTATGGAGAATATCGATAGCTCGGACGACTTAATTGAGGAAATCTTGTATGAAAAGATGCTTAATACGCAGCCTAAACTTGAGAGATTCCTACCATTTATCGCTGTAACAGCGGCCACTGCACCGCTTCTGGGGCTTCTTGGAACTGTGACAGGTATGATTAACACGTTTAAATTGATTACCATCTTCGGAACAGGGGATGCTAAGCAGCTTTCAACAGGAATCTCAGAAGCACTTATCACGACTGAATCGGGATTAATAATCGCGATTCCAACTCTCATTGCTCATGCGATGCTTACCAGAATGTCGAAAAGTGTTCTTGGAAGTATGGAACGCACGGCCCTGGGTTTTGTTAACGGCCTTCCATCAAAACATTAATCCTGACGCATAATGTCCATTCTTGGTCTCGCATTTACTTTTGACGATATATCGGCGGTCTGGCTCAGCGGGGGTTGGGTAATGATACCGTTGGTATTTCTCGCTTTTATCATCTTCTTTTCATCGATGGAGCTAGTATTGTTTTTTCGTCGTGGGAACCACACTAAGGTTTCTGAGGGAATGTATGAGGATTGGATAGACGATCCACCCCAAGGAAAAGGCCATGTCGGGGAGATTATCAGTTACATCAAGGAAGAAAGTGCTGGTGATCCGGATGAAGTTCGAAACCGATTTGTCGAAATCTCTTCGGCGTCAATACCCGTCGTTGATGCTCGTCTTATGTTTTTAAATATTCTGGTGACTGTTTCACCTCTAATGGGACTGTTGGGGACTGTTATTGGAATGCTTTCAACTTTTAAGGCCCTGTCCAGTGGATCCGGAAAGACGATCGATTTGGTTGCTGAAGGTATTTCAGAAGCGCTGATAACGACCCAAACCGGACTAGTCATCGCGATTCCGGGGTATCTGTTAGTATCTCATATCCAGAAAAAACGAAACCAATACGCTGCGTTCTTAGTCAGACTTGAAAGTGCAATGCTTCAAAAACTGCAGAAAGCTGAAAATAGCTCACTCAATTCCTCTACCGTTTAGGACTTATAAATGAAAGGACGTAAATCACTTGCCGAGAATGAAGAGCTAAGCGATATCAACATATCGCCCATGATTGACATGGTCTTCATCCTCCTAATTTTCTTTATCGTTACGACGGTTTTTGTTGAAGAACCGGGAGTAGATATCGAGAAACCAATCACTCAAACAGCGTTACGCTTGGAGAAGAATTCCATCCTCATAGCGATAACAGGTAACAATGAAGTCGTTTATGGAGGTAATGTTGTCGGTATAAGCGGCATAAGACCGATCGTTCGCAGACTTAATGCGCGTACTTCTATGCCTGTTATTCTTCAGGTGGACAAAAACGCAAGTGCGGTTACTGTAATAAGAGTTATTGATGAGGCCAAACTTGGCCAGGCGAATAAAATCAGTATTTCTTCGGAAATGCGTTAACACTATTTAAACCCCGATTACCCAAATGAAAAAAGTATTCTCTTCTAACTACCAAGGCAGTTCATTACCTATTTCACTGCCTTTGGGATTTGTAATTACCGTAGTTCTGTTTGTTTCTCTGACTCTAACCCAAATTTGGTCAGATCCTACAATCAATAACAAGGACGACCAAAATTCAAGCGTCCAAGTTCAACCACCACCACCGCCACCACCCGAAGTTCCCGATCCACCTGAAGAGCAGGATAAGGAAGAGGAAATTGAAATGGAAAAAGAGAC
>CALGUT010000336.1 GCA_937920335.1 uncultured Opitutales bacterium | reverse complement strand
CTGCTATTTTTATTTGGTTTCGATTCTGAATTCACAAACACTCCCTAGCGTTAACGCAAGTTCACTCATTGACGATTCCAATGTCAGTGGGACGATCCCAACACAATATTTCACTTTTCAAATCAAGGACACCGACCGTGTGTTCCTGGAATTAGTTCATGATTCCGGGCGCACGATCACCGAGTATACGCCGGAGCTCATTCCGTTGCTAAAACCTTTCCTGCAAGGTGAGGCAGCCGCAAGCGAGTCAGTCACCGAAGGATTCCCCAATGAATCCACATGCACGTATTGCGAAAATCGATGCAAAGAATGTGATGAACTTCAGACCACTTTTTATCCAACGACCGGAGAACTTGAAGTTGTGAATAAAGCCTTGGAGATTCCCGGCGTCGGAGACATTCACTTTCTCGTGGAATTGATCTACCGGAGCAAAGTAGAAGGAACATTTGGAGGCTGGAATTGGACCTACGAGGAGTGCCTTCAGGAACTGGAGAACGGTGACGTAGTCCGGAATGATGGACGTACTCACCTACGGACGTGGACGCTAAATCAAGACGGTTCCTACACGGCTCCAGCAGGCTACTATGGCACTTTAATTAGAAAAGAAGGTGGAAGTTTCATACTCAGACAACCAACTGGATTTAAACGATTCTACGATCGCACCGGACGTTTAATTGAGTATCGGGATCGCAACTACAACTCGATGCAATTCGGATACGATGTTCGTGGACAGCTGAATTATATCCTGGATGCCTATCAACGTCGCATTGACGTTTTAAGAAACACGCAGAATCAGATAATTGGCATCCGAGACTTTAGTGGAAGGATACTTGGATTTAACTATGATGACAATGGTAACTTGTCGGAAATGATATCCCCCGTTGTGGTCGGAACCTCCAACGGCAACAATTTTCCGAACGGAAGACGGACTCGATTCAGTTATGCGGAAGATTTCACGGGAGAAAGCAGTTTTCTGAATGGCAACTTGCTCACGATCACCAGACCCAATGAGGCCACCTCAGGAGGACCTCCTTCCTATACTTATTTCTACGATGAAAACCCAAACTCCCCTACCTTCGACAACCTTACAGGGTATTTTGCGGGTGGAACAAATTACACGGGGGTCAATGCGGGCGGCTTGGTGACCTTCGAATATGAATCCCTCAACGCCGAAGAACCTTTGGGTCAACTAGACCTGCCACGCGGCAAGGTTACTATCACTGAACGAAACGGTAACATGCTGGAATATTATGCCAACGAGTTTCAGCATCACATTATTACCAGGCGATTGACCAGAGGCTTTCGAGAAGACGAGCCCGAGTTTTTTGAAACCGTCAGCACTTTCAATCGGGATGGAAACTTACTCTCACGCACGTTCCCCGATAAAAATCAGCTCATTCAAGTATGGGGTACCGGTAGCCGTGCCGCTGAAAACAATCTTATTGAAATAAGGCAAGTCGCCGATTCTGAACGCGTAGGTGGAGAGGATCTGGTAACCCGAAAGACCTACGATCCACTATTCAATAGACTCATATCTGAAACGGATCCACGAGGCACAGCAACCAGATGCGTTCCACCCATGGGTTCCGCTAGCGCAGCCAGATATACCCATTTTTACTATCTCGATTACCAGGAAGGCTCTGGACCTGTACCTGATTGTACTGAATTTGATATCGATATTTCCGGTATCGCTCGAGGGCTGGGCGATCTTAACATGGACGGATTTGTCGATCAATTCCGAGGCAATACCGTTAAATCCCAGCGACCCACCGTTCAACTGAGGCCTGATTCAAATGAATCGCAAAGGCTTGGTACAACCTTTCAGGAGATCGCATCTCTCAAGAGCTACAACGAAGCAGGCCAAGCTATTAAAGAAATGGATGCAGAGGGCAACGTAACGATCCATTACTACAATCCAGGGAACGACCCGGATGGAGACGGCATCCTTGTCGTAGGATCTACCCTAACAGGTAGCACAGGCTACCCGCGCAGTGTCGTAGTGGATGCTGAAGAATCATCAATTAGAAGCGCTTCCTCTCCACCGACTCTTATTACCACCCAGTTTAAACATGACGAGGTGGGAAATGTCAGAGAAGCCATTAATCCGCGGGGTGTAGTTACGAGCATCGAGCACAATCAATTAAATGAACCGGTCAAAATTACCAAAGGCTCTCAACTGACCCAGGATTTGCCGTCCGGGGAAACCCCTTTCTCGTTTTCAACAACTAACTTCTACGACGCAAACGGAAATATTATCCTAACACACACTGACAACAAAGACTCAAAAGCCACAGTAGATAAGGATCCGGGGCTGGCAAATCTTCAAGCCATTGAGAGAAAGTATCGATACGACATTCGAGATAATGTGGTCGAAAGAACGGAACAAGTGGAGGCCAATGAATTTTTAACCTGGCGTATTACTTATGATCCGGACGACCGACTAATTGGCAAAACCGAACCAGAAGGAAACTCAATCTCAATCGAAAGAGACGAACGCAATTTCGAGATAAAAATTACACGGGGAGTAGGAACAGACGAAGCTTCAACGGTTAGTTACGACTATGACGCAAATGGAAATTTGGTTCGTTTTAGTGACGCAGAAGATACAGACGGAGATGGATTCGAGGATTCCACGTTAACGAGATATGATGGTTTCGATCGCCCCATCGTGGTTACCGATGCCATGGGGAATGAAAGGCGTCGTTCTTACGATATAACATCAAACATGATTCAGCAGGAAAGCTGGGGGCACCCCCCAAATGATCCTGATGGCGAGAATGTAAAGCTCTCAGAAACCCGCTACGAATACGACGAAGTTAACCGTGTGAACAGGATAGCGAAGCGGCTTTTCGTAAGCGATGGTTTCAATTCTATCCGAACGATTCAACTGCCTGATGGAAACTCTGACGGATCGACAGAGACCCTTATCGAATATAATCGAAATTCTCAACAAACCTATTTCATAGAAGATGACGGTGAAATGACCCAGACCTCCTTCGACGGTGTAAATCGTCCCGTTAAGAGAATCGATGCCTTGGGAAATTGGCTGGAATTTGACTATGACCAGAGCTCTAACGTGACTAAAGCCACTCAGCACGAGCTATCACCGGGTAATTTGGTTCCTGCTGAAACCTACACAACCCGGTATTTATACGATCAGCTGAATCGACTGACACGCGCCTCCGACTCCATAGGTCAAACAACACGATTTGAGTACGACAGCAGAAACAATTTGGTCGCCCAGTCCGATGCGAAGGGCCCCTTACTCAATGATCCGACTGGTATAGTGCCTAGCTCTATAAACGGCCCGGGAAATGTAACTACTTACGTTTATGATGGCTTAGACCGGCGCATTCGCGAAGGCAGGGAACTGCGCACCGGAGGCACAGGTAATGGAACTCTGGATACTTCTAATCCAAACAATCCCGACGGTCTGATCGAATTGTCTAACACTTATGATGGAAATGGACGCCTTACCCATAAAACGGATGATAAAGGAAATACAACCAGTTACGAATACGATGCACTGAATCGGCAAATCCGAAAAATACTTTCAGATGGCAGCGCTTACACCGCGTCGTACGATTTGGAAGGCAATGTTATTCAATTGGTGGATCCGAATGGCACCGTTGCTACAAAAACTTACGATGCCCTCAATCGTTTGAAAGAGGTCAAAATAAACAGGGCCGATGGAGTCGAAGGCACAACCCGTGAAACTTTTGGCTACGATGGCCTCTCGAGACTAGTTCAAACCACGGATGACAACGGTGATATATCTAACACTCAAAGCAACGAATTTGTATACGATAGTTATTCACGTGTCCTGGAAGATCAGCAAAGTGGAAACGGAATAACCGGGGTCACTTCCACCGTATGGACCGGCGATCACAAGATAAATCAAACCACCTACCCAGGGGAAAAGCGCATCACCTACAGTTACGACCAGATCGATCGCATAAAAACGATTGGCGATAATCAGGGTACGATTAGCCAGCACTTCTGGATAGGAAAAACCAAGCGAGAACTTATTCGCATAAATGGCAATAACACTACTCTGACCTATTTGAATGACGCCACAAACGAAGCCATCGGTTACGATGGGCTTAAGAGAATCGTTCTCCAGCGAGTTCTGGGTCCCGGTGGAAGTTCCGATGTCATTTTAGACCGAGAATACAGCTACAATCGCGCCAACCTATTAACCAGCGAAACACGGGGTGACGATTTCGGCCTAGAGGATCGATACCAGTATGATTCAGCCCACCGCTTAATTGCATTCTCACTGGATCAAAATGGTACTGGCGGCGCTGAACGCGACATAGAGGGAACGTTTTTCGCATACGACGGCGCTGGAAACCGAGTCACTGAACAACTGACAAGCAATTCTGGGGTTGAATCGTCGAGGACCTATACGACCAACAACGTCAACGAATATGTGGATATTGATGGAATCACCAGGAGTCATGACGGTAATGGCAACCTTACAGACAACGATACGAACCAGTATTTTTATGACTACCGGAACCGCCTGGTCAGGGTTTTAAATAAAAAAACGAGCAAAACGATATCCGAATATCGATACGATGCCCTGAACAGACGTACCGGTAAAACGTTATATGATCCGGAAAGCGGGGAGCAGACGTCGTCCATCACCTACTACTACAACGGTCAACAATGTATCGAGGAGCGGGATACAACCTCCGAAAACATTTGGGCAAACTATGTCTATGGACCTCAGCATGAGGATGAACTTATCCTTTTCGAAAGAACGAATGAACACCCGCAGGGTGCCGCCAGACTCTGGGTTCATGGCGATCGACAACTGAATATAGCAGCCATCACTGATGCTTCCGGGACCGTAGTCGAAAGTCGCTTTTACAATCCCTTTGGTCTGACTTTCAAAGCAGACAAGGAGCCTTTGACCGATTCAGGGCCCAGTGGATTGGAATTCGGTTTCCAGGGGCAACGACAGGATCCTGAAACCGGCTTACTGCATTTTCCATCCCGCATGTATGATCCCACCGTCGGTCGCTTTCTGCAACGTGATCCGATTTGGAAAGCAGAAAATCATGGAAACCAATACGCCTTCGTCGGGAATAATCCAGCCAACGCCGCCAAACCAAGCGGGTCGACCAATGAAGGTTCCGACCAATTCCTCGGCCGTGGACACATGTTAGCCAGCGGGCTCTACACTATTACGATCGGTTGGTGGTACGACCCCCTGGAAGAAATGGTAGAGAAATACGGTTTCGAAGGACTATTTTACGCGGTAGGGTCCGGACTTTGCGCAGTGGCGACCTTACCTCTGGAATTTGTTGAGGCCTTCGAATCGTACGATAGTATCCAGCAAACTATCATGGGACAGATGGATGCCACTTGGAAGGACTGGGAGGTGTATAATATCATAAAGGCAAACGTAGGTAGAAATCGTATTAGTTTCTGGAAACATCACAATCCTGACAGGCATGGCTTTCCGGATGAGGATGATAATACCAACTGGAACAAACTGAGAGATCATTTCGGTAGCGACCTGCATTGGAAATTCGGTTATTACGTGCAATGGTTAACTGGTGATAAAATATCGGCCTGGGATGCTATGAATATGTGGCCTTCCGGCGGTTTGACCGGCATGGAGGAATTGGGAGACGAGAGTACGGGGGCTGACAATCTCGCCTGCATGCATGATGCACTTATTTATCTTAACCAGATTTTCAGTGTCGGCCCCGGAGCAGGTTTCTGTCGCGAGGGTAATCCTTTTTCCGGAATTGTATCGAATTGGTTACGTATAATGTTCGACGGAGACATCGGTTTCACCGGCTTTGAAGAAGATGGTGGCATCGAAGGTAAAACTCGCCCCTGGGGCTCGAGACCCGGTGAAATGACACCGGAGGTAAAAGAAGGAGCAACTGGAAAGTATGGAGGTATTTTTGAAGCATACTACCCAAGCGTGCGATTTTCTGGCTCACCTGGGTCCGCTCAGCCCTGAACTCATCAAGAATCGACTGATTTCCAGCATTCGTGGTCCCGGTAACTAACCGGGTACTCCAAACGCGCCAACCGAACTCTTTCAGCCAATGGCACGAACCACTCCGGCAATGACTTCGCTCCACACTCCTCTGCCAAATCATCCATTTGTGAATACAACTCAGGGCCCTTCTTATGGAAGTTCCGTTGTTTGGGTTTATTGGCTCGCAACCAGGAAGCTTTTTTTTCACACCAGCTGACCATATTCGACTGGGAAGGTAGATTAAACTTCCTAGCCAGCATACGAGTAAACCACTTTACTTGAATCTCGAATAACGGAAACGGAATAACCGCATAAGACAGTCCTATAAAAGCGATCGTGGGATGATGCGGAGGGATAATTTCTCGATAAAGTGGATGTACCCAATTATCTACGACGTTAACGATGCCATTTTCAAGAAAAGGAAAATCGTAATGATAGCCCGTGCAGAAGATGAACGCGTCGAGGTGATTGACCCGATCCTGACCTTTCACTTGTAGATCGGAACCTTTCATCTCCAAAGGACTTCCTACCCTCTTAATATGCGGTCCCACATCAATATCAGAATGTTTCTCAGCGCACCAGTATACCTGTTCTGCGACTTGGCTGATTTCTAAAGAGATATCCAGCGCGGAGGCGGCCGCTCCGAACAGGGCTACTCGTTTGCCCTTAAATCTATCAGAATTACGATAATTGTGACTGTGCATCAAAAGACCTTTAAAGCTTTTCATTCCCTCAACTCCAGGAACTCGCGGCTTGGAATAATGACCGTTTCCCACGATCACCGCATCAAAAACCGATTCACGACTATCGGACGTCCTGACTAACCACCTATCACCACTTAACGATTTTACTGCATCGACGGTTGTTCCAAATCTTACAACCGGATAAAGATCGAAAACCTTGGCAAAGTTTTCCAAATAGCTTTGCACCCGTTCATGAGATACAAATTGCGACTCGCCCTCACCTGGCTCGAACGGAAAATCTCGAAATGCCATCAGCTTGACCGGGAGATTGGTCCGTAAGCTTTTGTAGAGAGAACCATGTAATGGTCGCTGAGATGAGACACCTAGCAGATCATCTTCCACGTCATCCGTATATTGCCAGACACCGCCAACCTGACCTGACTTTTCAAATACCCGGACCCGAAACCCTTGACGCAGGCACTCCCGAGCCGCAACCAGCCCCGCAGCACCCGCACCAATCACCGCTACCTGTTTAGGTTCGTTATCTGATCTCTGGTTCCAGTCGCTCAAAACAGTTCGACAAGTTGGAACGCTTAAGAGTATTAATCAAGCACTTCACTATCCCTATGCCCCACTATCTATTGCGACTCATCCTTATCCTGAGCCTTCCATTCGCTCTCTTCGCTGAAGAAAGGAAACCTTGGACAAGCTCAAACGTCCACGGCTCCCCTGAACCCCCTCCCTCGTATATTGCAGAAGCCGTCTGGCCTCACATCACCTTTGACCAACCCTTGGATGCCACGCTCCTGGAGTCAGAAGAAACACTATTTATCACCGAGCGAATGGGGAAAATCTGGGGCCTTCCGGCAGACTTACGCGAAAATCCGTCGCAAGCAGAACTCGTCATCGACATGAGCCAACACATCCCGCGTCTGCTGAGACTTCTTGGACTGGCATTCCACCCTCAGTTTGCTGACAACGGGAAGTGGTACCTTTACTGCGTCGTTGAGTCCGACGTCGATAACTTCGCAGTCGCGTTGAGTGAGTTCCGCATGAGTAAAACATTTCAGCTCATAGCTGGCAGCGAACGAAAACTGTTTCACAAACATGGCAGCGGTCACACCGGCGGTGACATCCAGTTTGGTCCGGATGGATACCTCTATATTCCTATCGGAGATCTCACCCCACCCTCTCCACCGGATCCTAATAGATCCGGCCAAGACTTATCACAATTTGCCTCCAAGATTCTGCGCGTGGATGTAGATAACTACGGCCCTAACGAGACTTGGGGAATCCCCAAAGACAATCCGTTTATCGAGATGGACGGAGCGCACCCCGAAATCTACGCCTACGGTTTTCGAAATCCCTGGAAGCTCGCCTTTCATCCAGAAACCGGTGACCTTTGGGTCGGCGACGTCGGCTGGGAGATGTGGGAAATGGTCTACCGTGTAGAAAAAGGAGGAAACTACGGTTGGTCCTATACCGAAGGTCCCATGCCGACGAACATCGATCAGGATACAGGTCCCATATCAATCTCACCCCCCACTCATACCTACGACCATTCTGTGGGCGCTTCCATTACCGGTGGCTACTTCTTTCAGAGCGATCGCTTGCCAGAATTGAAAGGCGCTTACCTCTATGGTGACTACGTCACGGGTAAGGTGTGGGCCCTAAACTGGGATGGCGAACAAGTGACCTCCAATCAGGAAATCGCCGATACCCGACAGGATATCGTATCGTTCGGACAGGATATTTCCGGCGATGTGTTCTTCTTGGAATTAGCCGACGAGGTGAGCATTCAGCGACTGGTTCCCAATCCGAAACAAACTACCGACAAACCGTTTCCGAAGAGACTGAGCGCAACGGGTATCTTTCAGAACGTCCTGCAGCAAAAACCGTCCAACGGCGTCTACGGATTCGAGATTCAGACACCTATGTGGCAAGATGGATTCACATCCAATTACTGGGTCGCCATGCCTGGAACAAGTGGCATCAACACTTCAACCGACGACCGTAGGGGGTTTCCCGTTATCAACTACCAAAAGCCCAAAGATATGGTATTGGCAAAAACCATACAGAATAATGGGCATCGTATCGAAACCCAGATTCTACACTACGACGGTTACTGGAAAGGCTACAGTTACCAGTGGAACGAGACCCAAACGGACGCGACACTCGTTCCTAACGAAGGACTGGATACAACCGTCGAAGGAAAGGCCTACCGATTCCCCAGCCGCGATGAATGCATCCGCTGTCACGGGAGCAATTTCAATCGTCCCCTCGCCTTCTTTCCCGGACAGATGAATCGCGACGGACAACTCAAACGGTTCAAAGAGCTGGGTATCATCGACCAGGTATTCGTCGATGTCGCTCAAGCACAACCACTGGCAGACCCCTACGATGATTCGAAAGATCTGGAAGCCAGAGCCCGCTCCTGGCTACACTCCAACTGCTCTCACTGCCATAAAGTCTCTGGCGGTTCCGGACTGACCAACCAGATGAATATTGCTGTGCACACCAAGGAAATGGAACTCGTCGACGCCCCTCCTATGCGCGGTGATTTTGGGATTCTCGAGGGAACATTGATAGAGCCTGGCAATCCCTATAAATCGATACTCTACTACCGGTCCGCAACTCGCGCGGCGGGACACATGCCGATGATCGGTTCCAGAACGATCGATAAAGCAGGCGTTCAGCTCGTGCACGATTGGATTCGCTCCCTAAAACCAGAAATCGTTGCCACCGAAGCATCTCAGAAGCCAGAGAACGTGGAGGAAGCACTTGCCCTTTATCATCGGATCCAATCGGGTGAATTAAACGCTCAGGAAACCGAGGAAGCTATTGCTCAGTGCATGCAGTCAAGCGACCCATTTGTCGTAAATCTATTTGCCGGTTTCACCATCGATTAATCAGCCCAATAGATTGACACCATCCTTGGACACTCAATCTTTGGATGTATGGCACTCAATGTATTAGGTAGCGAATTGATTTCTTGTAGCGAATCCCCGATGACCGGATTCTTCCGGAACGGCAAATGTGACACCTGCGCCGACGATCGTGGCATGCACACCATTTGCGTTCAAGTAACCGACGAGTTCCTGAAATTCAGTGCTGAGCAAGGAAACGATCTCATTACACCTATGCCCACCTATAATTTTGCAGGCCTGAAGGATGGAGATTTCTGGTGCCTGTGCCTGCAACGCTGGATCGAAGCCCACAATGTCGGAATCCACGCCAAG
>CALGUT010000335.1 GCA_937920335.1 uncultured Opitutales bacterium | reverse complement strand
GTATAGATCCTCTTTCTAAGAGAATCTCATGTCCAGTTTTCTCAGGACACATCAATGTCCACCAAGTAGTGCAGGGGAGCATTTAGTTCTGGAAGAAGTTTCTTTTGTCTGTCCTCTCTCGTAAATGCGACGAGGAGGCTTGCCACGTAGTCCGCCAGATCGCGGTCGTCTAGGTCAGCATTGAGTAGTGTATGTCTGACCGATATATAGAAATAGAGGTGATCCGAAATTTGCAGCGATTGAAATCTGTTCTGAATCGCGTTCTTGAGGGCCTCGTGGTCTAAAATTGAGTCGAGGGTTTCTGGATCCAGCATCAATGATTCCAGTGCAATGGAATCGCTCGAGGTGTGAGCGAGTGTTGCGCTTATAAAATCGAGATCTTCGGCAGACAGTCTTATCCTGCATTTTGGACAAACGATATTCATAGGTGAATGGGTAAAGCATATCGTGTTCCTAAGATACGTGAAAAATATTTGAGCAACGGATTATCAATTTCTTGACTGTCTGGCTACAGGATTTCTAAGTTATGGCTTGTGCCTTGAGTGGTTTTTCAATGGCTTCGAGGAACTATGGAGATCGTATTTATGGGCACTGGAACTTCACACGGAGTTCCAATGATTGGGTGTGGTTGTGATATTTGTATGAGTAGTGATCCCAGAAACCACCGCACTCGAACTTCCATTCATGTGAGGGTGGGTGAATACGCAATTCAGGTTGATGTGGCTCCAGAGTTCCGTCTCCAGTGTTTGGCTAACGATATCAGCCAGATCGATTGGGTTATTCTCACGCATGCGCATGCGGATCACATAAATGGAATGGATGATCTGCGACGTTTTGTTGATTTTAGAGATGGCGATGGAGTTCCCGTATATGCGTTTCCGGAAGTGTTGGGACGGGTTAAAGACATTTACCCTTATGCCGTGAGGGATCGACCGGAGTTTCGCGGTTATCCTGCGTTTATTCCGCATAGCGTTGAAAGAAATCAGAGCATTGAATTTCCATGGGGAACGATCGAGACAACCGTCTTGCCCCACGGCCGATTCGAAGTGATGGGTCTGGTATTTTGCGAAGCTTCAACTGGGAAACGGTTTACCTATTACACGGATTGTAAATCAGTGGGCCCCGACCAGAGGCAGTTGGCGGGTGGGTCGGATGTTGTTGTATTGGATGGCTTACGCCAGGATCCTCACCCGACGCATATGAGTATTGATGAAGCCCTCGAAGTGGCAGAGTCGATCAATGCACCTCAGACTTATTTTATCCATATGACTCATCACGTGGATCATGAAACTGTGGATGCGCAGTTACCCGAATCTATCAACCTAGCCTACGACGGACTGAGGATAACTATTTAGCGCTTGTAGTCAAACCGTAGCTTTGGCTAGCGTATTCGGATGGTACGTTTTCTGTCTTCGCTTCTTATCGTAGTCGGCCTAACGGTTTTCATCGCTTGTAGTAAGGATGGGGGTGGAACTATGGGGAAAAAGTCAAAAACAATCCCTGTCATCCTTGATACCGACATTGGAAATGACGTGGATGACACTTGGGCTTTGCTGCAGCTACTAAGATCCCCTGAGTTAGACACGAAGTTAATTGTGACCGCGACTGGAGATACCGTTCTGAGGGCGAAGGTGGCCGCAAAGTATTTGGAGGTCGCTGGGCATAGTGATATTCCTTTGGGTATTGGAGTTCGCGGTGAAGGAGGGGTAGACAATCAGAAGCCTTGGGTAGAAGGATACGATCTGAACGACTTTCCTGGAAAAATTCATCAGGACGGTGTTCAGGCGATGATTGATACGATCCATGCATCTCCGGAACCAATGACCCTACTCGTGATTGGACCAGCGACAAACATCGGGGAGGCTCTAAAGCGAGATCCATCAATTGCGCGTAAATGTCGTTTCATTGGAATGCACGGAAGCGTGGATGTCGGATATGGAGGAAGTAGTGAAGCTTCGGATGAGTACAATGTTCGAGCGGATGTGCCTGCGTTTCAAGCTGTGCTGGATGCGGACTGGCTCAGTTGTGAGATTACGCCGTTGGATACCTGCGGAGACATCGTTTTAGACGGCGACCGTTATCAGAACCTGTTTCAATCTGACGATCCGGCTTTGGTCGCCTTGTTTGAAAACTACAAACACTTTGCTGAATTGGTTGAGTGGATGGAGGTCGATTATTTCGATACCAAATCCTCAACTCTTTTCGACTGCGTCGCAGTTTATATGGCCTATTCCAGAGAACATTTGGTTTACGAAACGATCAACCTAGGTGTAACCGAAACGGGTGTAACCGCGAGGCATGCAGATGGGGCACCTGTCGAAGTTGCGATGTCCTGGACGAACCAAGAGGCTTTTCTGGATCATTTGACAGCGAGACTTGCTGGTGAGGAATGACCTCAATAGAACGGCCAGATCATAGGTATCAGGAATATACTTACGCTGAAATACATCAGGTTTAGCGGGAGTCCAAACTTGATAAAATCACTGAAGCGGTAGCCGCCGACTCCATAGACGAAAGTATTCGTTTGATAGCCAATGGGAGTCGCAAAACTGGCAGATGATGCAATAGCGGTAACGACGAGGAATGATCGAGGATCAATTCCCATAGTTAAGGCGATACTGATTCCCACGGGTGCTAGTAGAGCAGCCGTTGCATTGTTGGACAGTATCTCCGTAAGAATCGAACACATCAGATAGAGCACTGCTAGCATTACGTAGGGCTGCCATTCGACCGGAACGAAGGTGTTGACTGCGGAGACAGCGTTGTTGGCTAGCAATGTAGAGGCACCGGTTTCTTGCATAGCCATGCCCAATGCTAGCATACCGTAGATGAGAAAGATAATATTCCAGCCCACCGAGCTGAATGCTTCCTTGGAGCTGATACATTTGGTGACCAATAACACTCCGACTCCAATGATTGCAGACGCCACGATGGGAAAATTGGTAAAGGTCGTAAATCCGACGATACCGAGAATCGTTGCTACGACTATCGGAATCTTTTTTCTGCGACTGCGAGAGGGAACATGCGGTTTGTCGAGTAGAACGATATCAGTCGAACTCCGCAATGAACCAATGGCTTGATCTGTACCCATCATTAACAAGGTATCACCAAACTCGAGAGGAAGCGTTTCCAGCTTTTCCCTTACGTTCTTACCGCGACGATGCAAGGCTAGCACGATCATACGGAAACGCTGGCGAAAATCGATTTCTCCAACTGTCTTTCCGACGATGGAAGAGTTGGGTCCGATGAACCCCTCAACGATTGACCCTTCAGACGCCGCGATTTGTTCAAGTCCTTCGCCTATTTCTCCAAGGAAATCGAGGCCTTCGACACTTCTCGCCCGGGAAATCCCATGAGGCTTACAAGCTAGGACGAGACGGTCTCCTGGATGAAGTATGACTTCGTTTAGCTTGTCTGGGATGGAAATACTGCCTCGGAAGATCTCAAGGACCCGAACTCCGGGTGTTTTTAGAATACGGGATTCAATCAAGTTTTTCCCGGCGAGTGGCGAATTGTGGTGAATGAAGGCTTCGGTGATAAACTCTCGGCGTTCTTCCGGGGAGAGGATTTGAGTGAGAGTCTCTCGAACTGGTAATCGTTTTTTGGAAAACAACATGAGGTAAATTGTTCCGAGGACAAGGAGTGGAAGGCCTGCTTTTGCTAACTCAAACATTGAAAACGGCTCGAGATCGTAGGTCTGCGCTATGCCGCTGATGAGTATGTTGGTGCTGGTTCCCATCAGAGTGCAGACGCCTCCAAATATCGAAGCGTAAGATAGAGGGATTAGTAGCTTGGATGCGGGTACATCCATTTCGCGAGCGAGGCCTAGCAGCACTGGCATAAAGATTACGACAACCGGGGTGTTATTAATAAATGCCGATATGAACGCGACCGACAGGATCATAACGAAGAGGAATGGGATGTAGCCCGCTTTAGCCAATTTCTTGAAATACCCCGTGAGTATCTCAATAGCGCCGCATTTTTCCAATCCGGCGCTGACCATGAACATCGCACCTACCGTAACGGGGGCTGGGTTTGAAAGGACCAAGAGCGCGGTATCTACAGGCAATAATCCGAGCGCGAGTATCACCCCGAAGACGGCTATTGCAGTTACCTCGACGGGGACTTTCTCCCAGACGAAACTAGCGAGGGCCAGCCCGAGGATTCCGAATACCAATACTATATCCAAAGTCATACGTGATTCTTCAACAGATCTTTAGAAAAAGCAGACCTTAGGCCGTTGGCAAACTCAG
Organism: uncultured Opitutales bacterium; assembly: GCA_937920335.1. Lineage (GTDB taxonomy): Bacteria > Verrucomicrobiota > Verrucomicrobiia > Opitutales > UBA2995 > UBA2995. The sequence goes on along the minus strand of CALGUT010000335.1, from coordinate 7,934 downwards.
GTAAAGTTCGATTACTGCTCTTTTTCAGAAGACCCAGCGATCAATCACAAGCACAGCAAAGAGGAGGGGGAGGTGAATAATCGATGCAAAAAAGAGGCTTCTAGCTGGTCGATCTTTATCGGTTGCCTTGAAGAACTGCCAGGCTCGGATGCCGATGAACGCGCTGAGTAGGATCGCTCCGATTGCGTAAATGGGCCCTGTGATTGAAAGGACTATTGGAATCGAGGTGACTACGATGAGCAGAATCGTATAGACGATAGCAGCGTAACTGATCTTAGTTGCGCCATGGTTACAGAGAACAAGCATTTTGAAACCACCTCGTTCGTAATCCTCGCGGTACATCCATGAAATCGCCATAAAGTGAGGCATTTGCCAGGTGAGCAGGATGCCGAATAAAACCCATCCGAGTGTAGTCACCATGCCTTCGGCAGCTACCCACCCCATGAGGGGAGGTATTGCCCCGGGAAGCGCACCGATCTCGGTTGAGAGCGGAGTCACGCGTTTCAGGGGTGTATAAATAGCGATGTATATTAGGACGGTAGCTAATCCGAGCCATGCAGTGATCGGGTGGGTCCAGACAAATAAAATTCCCACGCCAATAAAAGACGTCAGTAGGCCCAGGATTAGGGCAGTCGTCGGCTGAATGACACCTCTTGGTAAGGGGCGATCTGCGGTGCGGTGCATTAATGCATCGGGCCTACGCTCAAACCACTGGTTTAGAATGGCGGCTCCGGCAGCAGCCAGTGATGTGCCAATCGTGAGTGCAAAAAACACTGGTAAATTCTTTATCGGATCAGCGGCGAAATAGCCTAAAAGAGCGGTGATGATCGACATCAGGCTCAAGCGAGGTTTCGTCAGCGCGATATAATCCGCCAAACGCGCCTTCGTCACTTGGGCGTCCGTGGCAAGCGGTGTTGAGGATTCAAGACTTGCTGCATTCGATTCGCCCAGACTCATGTTTGTGATTGTCCAGCCGTTGCGTTGGGAAAGTCAATCGACTCTGACCCTGCATCTTTTTTTCCGACGATCTCGTCAAGGTCCGGCTTGAATTGAAAGAAAGTGATTAGCCAGGAGGTTGCAAAAAGGAATGCGCCTACCATTACGTGCACCGTTGTTGGAACAGGGCTTCTGAATGTCCAAATGACCATAGCTCCGAGTGTAACCTGGGTGAACAGAAGCAGAATTCCAATCCATCCAAGTCCTTTGATACGTCCATCGAGTAGTTTATTTGAGACTATGCGAGCTGCCCAGTAGATGTAGACGACAGAGATTATGAGGGCCATGCATCTGTGGGCGAAGTGAATTGAGACGCGAAAGTTCCAGGCCGCCGGAAGCACTCCGCCCTCGGGAGTGAGCGGAAAGGTTGGAATGGCTAGACCAGCTCCCGAATGGCGCATGATCGCACCCACAATTAATTGAACGAAGATCAGTCCACAGACAATTAGTCCTAAGCGTTTAATCTGTTTAGAAGCGACCAGATCGTTGTCTTTTTTTGCTAGATTACGATACCACCAAACTGATTGCCCAGCGGCTATCGACACGAGCATACATAGGAAGATTTGAGCCAAACAACCGTGGATCATCGCGAACTGAAGACTGTTGAACAATACCCGGAAACCACCTAACAAACCCTGTAAAACGACCGCAATTAGAGATCCTACGGCCAAATACCTCATCCAGCGTCGGCTATCTCTTACCCAGATCCAGATGGCAAGGCTCAGGGTTAGTAGCCCAATCTTTGCGCCCAGAAGTCGATGACTGTGTTCGGCCATCATTGCCTGGTCTTCCAACCAGCCCTCAGGATTTAGAGAACCGTTGGACAGCGGCCAATCTGGAAATGCCATGCCGGCTCCGATGGACGTAGTAAAGCCGCCTGCATAAAGGAGGAAGGTGGTAGCGAAGACTACAATCAGGCTGTAGATTGCGAGTCTAGGTTTGAATTCGGCTGTGCGGGACACGGTTGTTTATAGTGTTGCGGATTATCCTTCAAAAAAAGGTGTGAGTCACAAAGAGGAATTTCGAAAGGGAAATCAATCTTTAGACTTACAAAGTTGTCAAAAAGGCTGAGATTCCAAATTTACAGTTTGGACTTCGGCGTATTATTGGATTCAAACTTGAGTCGTGTTTATTAAGTCCGCCCATGACTCGTTTTTGCAGAACCCGATTCGTTTTCCGATGTCCGAAGCTGTAATGAAAATGCGTTTCGCTCTAGTTACTCTCTTTGTTGGCTCAGTGTTGAATGGAAATGAATCGTGGAAGTTCAAGGGTTCTATTGAATTTATTTCAGCTGAGGAGCCAACGTGGGTGGTTGCCCACGAAGGAATTCGAGGGTTTAACGAGGAGTCCGGTACGGTAGAAGTCCTTGTCGGTGCTGGCGATTACGCTATTTACGCTGAAGGAGATAACATTAGTGCGACCCTGGTAAAAGCTGAAGAGAAACTTCGATTGACGACGATTTGGCCAGCAGATCCTCAGGACACAAAATCTCTAATGCTCATAAATCGAGATCTGACGCGGCCCAGAATTGGCCAACAGTCAAAGGGTCTCTTGAGGCAGGGCGATGAACTTCCGCGGTTTGCCATGTATAATCAATTGGGTGCTTTGGTTACCCCTGACGATTTGACAGGGCGATTGTTGGTGATGAATTTTATTTTTACCCGAAGTGAGGTGCCGTCTATGAGTCCGGCAACGACTGATAGGATGGCGGAACTCCAGGATAGGCTCGCAGAAAATGGATTTACTGAGGATGTCAGGATCCTTTCGCTGAGTTTGGATCCAGACTTTGATACACCTGGTATTTGCCATATCTACTTAGAAAAGCGTGAGATCAATCATGACAATTTTTGGATGCTCACGGGGGATAAAAAGACTCTGGAGTTTATCAGAAAGCAGATTGGTGTGGTGGCTAGCCCTAGTCAGAAGACGATCATTAATCATTCGATGGTCACACTAATTGCAGACAGAGAAGGAAAAGTTTTTTACCGAAAACCCGGTAGCCGTTGGGATGTGGATGACATCTATAATCGGCTTGAAATCCTGCTGAAGACTCGGTGATCAGTCAGTAATCTGGAGCAGATCTTCGGAATTTAGGCTGGCGAAACAGTCTGCTTGAGCGAATTCTCGAAGTTCACAGTATTGATTTGTATCTGTCCGTTATGTCTAAGAGCTCTGCGCCAAATATCTATTTGATCGGTTTTATGGGAACCGGTAAGTCGACGATCGGAAGACAGCTGGCGCAGCAACTCGACTATTTATTCTTGGACAGTGATCAGGTGATCGAAGAAAAAGAGGGGAGGTCGATTCCTCAGATTTTTAGTGATCAGGGGGATGCTGCTTTCCGTGTTATGGAGAAGGCGTTTGTTGAGTCGGGGCACCCTGAAAAGGGCTGTGTCGTCTCTTGTGGTGGTGGACTGATTTTTCAGGAAGGTCTTCAGGAAGTGATGGAGTCTAAGGGGATTATTATCAGCTTATTTGCCTCGCCGGAAACGATCTACGAGCGAACCCGTGCGAACGCGAACCGCCCTCTGCTCCAGGTAGATGATCCAATGGCTGAGATAAAAGCGCTCCTTGAAAAACGGATGCCCGTGTATTTGCAAGCGGGAATTGGTGTCCTTACCGATGGGCGCACCATTTCAGAGATCGTAAGTCACATTGTGCGGATTTATCAGCGTGCGCTTGCGGAGTCTTAAGCGCCCATCGCTTTTTTAAAGGTTTCTAGGTAATGCTTCGGCGGTCGTATAGGCTGCCCATCTTTGTTGATGAAAGCATGAGAGCTGGATCCTTGTGCGAGAAGTAATTCGTCGCGGTATACGTCATACTCAATCTGGATTCTTAGTCCGGGTTGACTTCGAACATAGCATACCACCCTGAGCCGGTCGTCAAAATAGGCTGGCTTTTTGTAAGTGGCGGAAACGTTGAGGACTGGAAGGTAGTAGCCTTCTTCTTCCAGTTGTTTATAAGGAAGTGAGAGTTGGTCTAGCATTTCGATTCGAGCGAGTTCGAACCAGGTAATGTAGGTGCCGTGGTGTGCGAAGCCCATGGCATCAGTCTCGGCGTATCGTACCCGTATTTCAGTCTCGGTTCGTATCATTTAAACGCCGCTAATTAGGATTCAATGACCATGTCATTGTGACTGAAAAGCATATCGACCGACTTATCCCAGCGGTATTTACCCACCCACAGGCGGCCAGCGTCTCCCATAGACGTCCGCAATTCTGGCGATTCGATCAACTTCGTAAAGGCTTCAGCGAGCGCTTTTTTATCCCCTGGAGGGACGAGCAAGCCGGTTTTGTTATGCGCGACTGCATCGGGAACTCCGCCGATGTGACTCGCAATGACAGGGAGTCCGTGTGCGGAGGCTTCAAGGTAGACCAAACCAAACCCCTCGATACTTTTTTTGTAATGTATACTGGTCATCGCAAAAATATCAGCCTTTTCGTAAATAGTGCGCAGCTCTTCGTCGTCGAGTTGTCCAAGCATCTTAACCTTAATATCCGACAGTTTTATCAAGGCCTTAAGCTCTTTTTGATAATCGGTACTTTTGCCATTTCCCACCATCCAGAATTCTACCTTGGGTTTCAATGCTTCCGGGAGTCGGTTCAGTGACTTCAGAATGAAACTTTGACCCTTACGGGGATGTAAACGGCCAACCGTAAGAATTATTACCTTATCCTTATTGGGCGATTTTCTGTGTTTGGTTCCTATGAAGTCGGACCTCAGGGCGCACGGTGTCAGGACTGTCTTGTGGCTTGCTTCGGGAAACCGGGACACCAGTAATCGGTGGGTAAATGTCGACACAGCGCTAACCCGATCAGCCTGGGTGATGAGTTTTTTTAGTAACAATCTGTGATGGATTTTACCGTGATAATTCAAGATCTCTGACCCGTGAAACGTGATATAAAGCTTACCGGGTTTGAAAGCTTTGAAAAACTGGAGGTATAGCATGGCCGATATTGGCCCAGGCTCCGGCAGGTATACCGAGGCATTTCGCAAGTTTCGCCGTTTGTCTATGATCTCTTTACCGATCGCCATGAGGCAGGAGATGTCTTGGGTGCCTTTCATATCCAATCGGCGGACTTTAAACGGCCACGGCTTGTCATTTATTAGATCGCCGTTGTCTGGAGCCCAGACTTCTACGTCGAATCCCTGCTGACTGCAAGAGAGGGCCATTTCCTCAGTAAACGTCGCAATGCCGCCTTTTTGCGGATGAAACTCGTGTGTAAGGATAAATAGGGGACGAGATTTGCGCTTTGTTTTTCGAGGAGGGCGCTCAGTCCTATTTTGCAAAATAAGCATTTACAATGAGTATGAAGCGAAAATAGTTGGCGTATTACAAATGAATTCTGGGATTGAAATTGAAACTGTGACGGTAACGCCGTTGACAGATGATGAGCGTGAAGAACTGGCAGATAGCTTGAAGCGCTGTACTGAGGAAACTCGGCAAGCAGCATTTAAATTTAGAGAAACTGGTAAACTCAGTTTGTTACCTCCAATCATTCTCGGAATTATTGAACGTTTTCTGGAGCCTGAGATTCGGCCAAAGTTGAAGGAAGGCGACGGATCTCTCAAATTGATTGATGATTTGGGGATCGATTCCCTTACGATGATGGAAATCGTTGTCTTGGTCGAAGAGTCCTTGGACTTATCCATTGATAACGAAGAGCTGCGAGATCTTCGCACTTTGCATGACGTAAATGTATTTTTAGATGCAAAAATCCGGAATGTTCCGGTCCCCGAGAAGAACAAACATTTCGGCGTGGAGTCGGTTTTGGCGACAATACCTCACAATGTGCCTTTCTTATTTCTCAATGAAGTGTCACTTGGGAAAAATGAGGCGATAGGCACTTATACGATTTCAGGCTTGGAGGAATTCATGAAAGGGCATTTTCCTGAAAACCCCGTATTTCCGGCCAGTATCATGTTAGAGGCTTTGGGTCAGTTGGCTGTATTTCAGCTGATAATGACTCAAAAAAGCGAAACGGGCCAATCGGTGGACCCCAAGAAGATTCTATTCACCGGGTGCGAAACCGTCCGATGTCAAAGAGTCTGTGTTCCTGGAGAGACGCTTACGATGACCATCAAGCCGCGCAGCTTAAGGCATCCCATAGCAAAGTTTGAAGGAAAGATCACGGTTGGCGGAGAGACTGCTGCCTGGGCGGAAGATATTAGCCTTACATTCGATTGGATCGCTGATTCAGAGGACTAAGCATAGTCTGCAAATATAGGCTTGCCTGCAAGAATGGTGAACAGCGACGATTAGAGGCGTTATTGTCAGTTTATGTCGCGCGTTTTTGTCACAGGTTTGGGGTTCATTTCGAGCATCGGTAACGATGAAGACTCGGTCGTAGATAATCTACGACATCTCAGGCATGGTATCGAATTGTTTGAACCTCTGCAGGTTCCGGAATCACCGGTGAAACTGGCGGCTCCGGTAAAGGATTTTGACGTTGAATCATTTGATCCGGAAGATTGGACTTACCCTGCTCAATACCGGTTGCGAAGAGAAGTTCTACGCAGTTTTTCTCCGCACGTTTTGTATGCCTACTGTTCTATGAAACAGGCCATCGATAATGCTGGATTGGATGAACATGAAGTTTCCAATCTAGATACGGGGATTTACACGGCTTCTGCGGGATCTTCCAGGTTTTTGCATAGGAGCCTGGAGAAAATGTACAAACGGGGAATTATGCGCTGTAACCCGCTGAACATCGTTTCTTCTGTGGCTGGGACAGTGAGTTTTAATTTAGTATCTAATTTTCAGATACAAGGAGTGTCGACTGGATTCGCTTCGGCCTGTGCCTCCTCCGGTCATGCCCTCGGATTTGCCTTTGAAGAGATTCGGAGGGGTAAGCAGAAGAGGATGTTCGTTGTGGGTGCCGAAGATTGCAATTTTGATAGCATCGTTCCGTTTGCTGTTATGCGTGCTTTGAGTCTTTCGGATCATCCGGATAGTGCTGCCCGTCCATTCGATAAAAAGCGATCAGGTTTTGTGTCATCTGGTGGAGGTGTTACTATGATTCTTGAGTCTGAGGAAGAAGTCGCCCGACGTGGCGCTTCGGTTTATGGTGAAATAGTCGGTTGGGGACAAGCTTCTGATGGGTATAACGTTGCGATCTCTCACCCAGATGGTCGTGGATTACAGAACGCTATGCGGCTTGCGCTGAAAGATGCGCGAATTACTGCATCGGATATCCAATATTTAAATGCTCATGCTCCCTCAACGCCGATTGGAGATCTTTCAGAGGTAATTGCTATGAAGGAGGTATTTGGCACAGATAAAGGCCCGATGATCAGCAGTACTAAAGCGTTGTCAGGCCATGGACTGTCACTTTCCAGTATTTTGGAGTCTGGAATCTGCATGTTGGCTTACAAACATGGTATGGTCCCTGGATCTGCTAACATCGATGAGCTTATGGATGAGGCTGGTGGACTGAATATCATTCGAGAATCCATCGAGATGAAGCCGGAGTACGTTATGAGTAATAGCAGTGGATTTGGAGGAGCCAACACCTCGCTCATTTTCCGTTCATGCCAAAACTAGGGGATGCTTATGTCCGCGCCTTGGTAACGGGTGCGAGTTCAGGTCTTGGACTCGCTTTTTCTAAAGCGCTTTTGGCGGAAGGTGTTGAGGTCTGGGGGACTTCAAGAAATCCAGATTCAGTTTTTAATTCCGATAAGATGCATCCAGTGAAGTTGGACTTGCTCGGGGAAGGAGATGTCAGGGGGTGGTTTAACCAACTGGATGAATCGGTTGGTGGGTTCGATCTTGTGATCAACAATGCCGGATTTGCAGTGCTCGGTGAAGCCGCCTCGCTGACTTCGAGTCAGGTTGACGCTCAATTGAGGGTACTTTTAGAAGCCCCGTTGCAGATTGGTATAGCTGCTATTCAGGGTATGAGCCTTCGGGAAAAGGGCTGCCTTGTTAATGTATCGTC
>CALGUT010000334.1 GCA_937920335.1 uncultured Opitutales bacterium | reverse complement strand
CAACCCGGGCCTTGAACTCGGGATCGTGTCTTCTTCTTTTACCTTTCATTATCAGTGGTTTTGGTTCGGTGGTTTCACCGCCCCTGTCCACCATTATCTTAGCTTAGCTCCTGGCCCGAATTCCGGGGTCCACCTCACTATATCCGAACAAGAGATGGGCGTTGTCGGTTGTCGCTATTCTAATTCCGGCATCGTTCCATGCAATTTACAACACTTTCGGATGGGGCTTTATTGGGTTGGGCTCCGCGATGGTGTGCGTCATTTTTCTGATGAGCTACCTGTCAAATTGTCGCGAAATCCAGAAGAACTTGCGGGTTCCGTAGAGCTCCCTGATTACCCAAATAAACGGTCTAGCTATGAGATGTGCCGTGTGAAACCCAATGGGAACTTCAGTTGTAGGAGGTTTCTTTTTACTGTATCTCGACTAAGAAATCAGCCCTCCGATTGTTGGATGGTGAAAGAGCCAGAATCGGGTGAGAATGGAATGTTCTGATGACACCCCGGACATTCCATGGATGCCGGTGGTGGGCTTTCGACACAGAATATTTGGCCGCAGGTGCATACACCTCCTCCGTTGTTTCCACAATAGGGGCATTGAGCTGGCCCCGCTAATAGGTCAGATGAAATAGGTGGTAATTGGAAGCTTTGACTTTCTCCCTGTTGATCGTCTTTGAGAGGATGGCTCTTTACCGGTTGATAGTAACCAGCCTCTGGAACCAGCTTATATCGCATCAGATAAGGCTTCTGTTTAACACTGCAGGTTGCTTTGACAAATACCTGTCGAGGGCGCTGGTCTGTTCTCCGTGGGGCGCTCTTTTCAACTTTGACGAGTTCCGCCGGGAGTTTTGAGAGATTAATTCCATCTGGTGATGCTTCGGTGCTCTGAACCTCGATACTGGCAGTTTGGACTGATGCGGTGAGCCAGACGAACAGTTTACGGATTCCATCGGGATCGAGGCTGTCGAGCTTGAGAACAATATCGCTAATTTCGTTAAGTTGACCAAAGTCAACATCCTCACCGCAGCCGATGGCATAGACGTTCGCGACCCGAGGATTGGTGAGGGAGTTGATTGCAGCAGTCGACTTGGAAAAGTCGTCCGTGGGTTGCCCATCAGTAATGACGAAGACGAGCGGGCGCCAATCTCCTTTTTGGTGTGGTGTGCCTCTTGAAACTTCGTTGTGAATACATTGGGTTAGCAGCTGATAGGCAGCACCCATTGCTGTGCCTGGTTGGACGCCAAGAGAGGGTATGTTGATATCGGTCAATTCCGATAGGGGAATGAGCTGTTTGGCGTTGCTGTTGAACGTAATGATACTAATCCAGACGGACTCCAGACATCGGGGATCTTTTCTCAGTGTACTCAGGAATTCGTTAAGTCCGTTTTCGACGTCTCGAATTCCGTCTCCGATCATGGATTCGGAACAGTCGAGGAGAAAGTATACGGGCAGTCTACGTTGCATTTTATTTTGTGGGAGTGAGAGCAGGGCGATTGGCTGGAAGTCCCGAACCCTTGATAATCAAGGAAAACAATCTAACAGAAAACAGGGGCAAAAAACGTTTTATCAACGATTGCAGCCTTCCAGCCAATCGCCCTGGGAGTGAGAGTTTATTTTGTTCCAGTCATCTGAACCTGAATTAGGCGGCCTCCTTCTTCAGGAGAAAGGAGAATCTGTTGGCCGTCAATGAGTTCGAGCGCTTCTCCAATAGGGATTGGTTTGTCTGCTGTGACATCTTTTAATCCAGTAAGTGTTTGGTTTACAAACATCCATTTGTTTCCGTGGAAGGCGAAGTACCCGACCGGTTTGGTCTGATCGGAAGTTAGCTTTTCGTTAGGGAATATTGTTCGGAATACGTGCCACAGGTAGAGATACTGATTGTGGTAGACCATGACGCGATGGTTGTCTGGTCGGAATGTGGAGCTGCCCCGGGCTGAATATAGGTTTAAGATTGGCAGTGGGCGATTGTAAGGAGTGCCACAAAAAGGACATGCCGGATTTGTCGTGTTATCGAAAACGAACCATTTTTGGTCACACTTTTTGTTTGAGCAGGGTTGGAGAAGATCAATGGTGCGAATGAGAGCCACTTCAAAATCCTCGGCAGTTGGGCGCTTGATTGGCGCGTGCAGTCCTCCGATAAAGGACTGCTCGAAGAGTTCTTTGAGGTAGGGGCCGGCTACCGAAAAGGGGATTCTGTTTGTATCTGCCCATGGAAGCTCGCTGGGGCGCGCTGACTTAGGATTCAGGCGATTGGAGACGTCCCTTGGATTCTCAATAAAAAGAGCCTTACTACCCATTAATAGTTCTTCGTCCTTCTGTGGATCTTGGTCGTGGAGTTTCTGACCACGCAGTGGATGGCGATAGAGGAGGTACATGTAGACCAAAACTGCCAAAGCATGACGATCCGTTTCAATTCGAGGGAGGGCCTTGTTTTTGGCGTCGCGAGGAAGGGTGAGGGTTGCCATCACTTCAGGGGCAATGAAGTCTGGAGTGCCGACGACGTCTGGGGGGAACTTTCCAGGGACTACCAAACCGTCCAAATCAATGAGGCACGCATTACCACCGACCGGGTCTACCAATACATTTTTGTAGGAAAGGTCGGAGTGAGCAAGGCCTGCTGCATGCATGCGGCGAACAGATCTTGCGATCTTCAAGCAGACCCTGAGATAGCCAAACCAATCACCTCGTTCCCGTGGATCTAGATGCTTTTGTCGATGATTGGCAGAGGCAAACCATTTCCCCTGTTTTTCTGACCCTCTGATACCCAGCATGTCGTCGTTGGCGGATCCAAATTCAAAAAAGTAGTTACTGGCATAGGCTGGAGCAGTGACTCCCACTCGGCCACCGATATTGATGAGTTTTTCGGGCCAGCAGTAGAGGTTCTTCCAATATGATCCACCTTCTTGCTCAAAGATTTTACGACGGTAGTCCCCAACAATATTCTCCAATCGCTCAATGGAATTGTAATCCTGCTTCTCTCTGAAAAATGCGACAACGTAACTTCGGTCGGGAGAAAAGTAGACATCCTTCATCCCACCCTGGCCGATGATTTCGTCAACGTATTGTAAAGGGGTGCCGTCTGTTGCTTTCAGCGTGATGGTCTTAGGCATTCTCTTCTCGCTGGGTTTGAGGTGGAACTGGTTGGAATACGGTAAGAGTTCGGTCATCATGGTTTCCTGGACTCCAAAAATCCATCCAGTCAAGGAGCCGTTTTTCGGGAGAGGCTGATTGCGCGAGGTGGCTGTCGATCTCCTCGGTGAATTTGTGCCACTTCTCCAACTGGGAGAAATTGTGTTCGGTCTCGAAATAGGGGTCGGTAATTCCGTCACTCATTCCGTAAATTCCATGAACATCTTTGAATAGCCCGAATTTCACCCGGTTGCGGAGAGCTGCGCTGTCTTCCCATACGTTATTTGATGTGAGAAAGATTGTTTCTCCTGAAAATTCTCCCTCATCACCTTTGTTTAGCGGTGTGATTTCGGATTCGTGGAGAACTGCAATGCCTCCGTCGCCGATAGAAAAGGCGCAAACGAACCACCCATCTGGAGTTTTTTTCCAAGCCGAAATTAGGAAGGTGGTATTGTAATCTTTAGCCTTGTGGGAACTGGTCTTCGCGTGTTCGTAAATCTCAAGGCAGACAGGATAACCTATCCGCTTAATAAAGAGCTCTTGGAGTTTACCAAAGACCTCATTCTTGGAACTCTCTGATCCTTCTGCGTATTCACAAATAGCATTTGTGAGTTGTTCTGAATCGAGAAAGGGGATGGAGTCCTCGAATAATTTGGTGCCAGCTGTACAGGCGATTTCAGCCCCTTTACGGGAATAGATAGCGGAGCCTGCACCGTCAGCAACGATCGAAAGCCACCATCCGGATTGATGAAAATACTTGATAGCATAGTGATCGTCGCGGCAGGTTCCTTCATGGGCGTGGCTCCTTCCGCGCTTGCTTGCTGCAATCAATCTTCCTGAGCCGGGTTCCTCCAGGAGTTCACAATCTTCGTCGGATTTCCAATAGGGTTTCTCTCGGTTTGAAGGGATGTTCTTCCAGAGTTTTTGAGGGTCAGGATTTATGGCGAAGCGGAGTTTATGCTTGAAGGGAGGCTTTCTCTCCTGATTTCGGAGGTGGTAGAAGAGCTCTATCTGAATGACTTTGGGTTCGTTGTCGATTAGAGTAGGAATGCCGTCTAGGGTGTCTTCATTTTCCAGAAGAGTGATGCCACTTTCGTCAAGCCCTTCAATATAGTAGGTTAAGATCTCTGACGCAGCGTCACTAAAGATTTTTTCTTTGAGGTGCTCTACTCGATAGGGTTCACCGTCTTTTCCGTTAGGTAGAGCATACTCTGTGGGCGTAACTGTTAGACTGTCAGTCTGATCAGCCTCTGTGGATGAATGAGTGGGAGTAATCGAGTCAGCGGGAGCTGTTAGTGTTGAGGTCTCCTCCTCTGAGTCCTTTCTTTGATGTGTATCGAGAGGTGATGTCGTTTCATTACCAGTTGGACCAGGATCTTCAGCAGGCTGTGTGGTTTCGGATTCTTCTTCGATATTCATGGCCTCTGGATTCTCGGGTTGGGGAGAGTCCAGAGTTTCGCTATTTGAACATGACTGCTGCTGCGAAATTTCGTCAGGATCAGGAGTGCTGGTATTCTCCTCGTTGGTAGTGCTCACTGTTTGATTGGGTGGTTTTTTTCGGAAACATCCGAATAGGCGGAATGAGGCCATGAAAATCGAAAAGGTCTAATTACTGTATTCACCTCTGGTGGCGGAGGCGGGAGGTGGACACTTGAAGTTGCTCCCATGCTAGTGCTGCCCGCTGCAACAGAGGCGGATACCCATTTGAAGAATTGCTCGAAAGAAGCGCTGTCCATCGTGTCAAGAGAGACAACATGATCACAAAGGGTTTCAAGAGAGGATTTATCAGCCTTAATCCCAGCGGCACACCCCACGACTGTGCCGAAGGTGAGTGCGCAAACTTTTGGGGTCCATTCCTTAAAACGAGCAGAATCAGAAGGCTTACCGTCAGTCAGGATAAATAGAAGAGGTCTCCAGTCTCCCTTTTGTGTCGGAGTAGATCTTTTGACATCTCTCAATACCGCACCGTGGAGCGTCTCAAGAGCCTCACCCAAATGCGTTGGTCCTGAATCCGGAGTTGTAAAATCAGGGAGCTGAAATGCGTCAAGGGGTGTTAAAGGAATCAACTCTTTTACTTCGCGATCAAAGGTGATGATTGAGATGTAAACGGACTCCAGAGCAGAGGGGTCTCTTCGCAGACTCGAAAGCATTGTGGTTAAGCCAACTTTGACCGACTCAATCGGCTCACCACGCATCGACCCGGAGGTATCCAAGAGGAGAAAAACTGGCAGTCTTCTGCTCATCGGGACTAGACAACAACGTTGATTTCAGGAGGTGGGGGAGGTAGCTCGTCCAGCCCACTTACGTCTTTGCCTATTGTCTCAACGCTTTTACTTCCAAAGCTGACTGACGCAGAGACCCACTTGAAGAACGCGCTCATTGCAGTAGAGTCAGAAGTTGAGAGAGTGACGACTGCCTCACCCGCAATTTGCTTCAGAGCGGCGGTGTCAGCATTGTCGACGCCGCAGCCGACTATAATGCCCCAATTTCCTTCCTTGAATTCTTGGAGGCCTTTCTGGATGTCGTCAGTGGGTAGTCCGTCGGTCATGATGAAAACCATAGGCTTCCAGTCACCCTTAACTTCGGCGGATGATTTATTCACTTCTTGGTCGGCTCTTTGTTTCACCAGACTAAGTGCCCCGCCCATTGCGGTGACCCCATTTGCCTGCAAGTCCGGGACTTGGAAGTTAACAAGTTCAGTCAAGGGCACGACCTGATTGGCCGCGCTGTCGAAGGTGATGACACTGAGGAAAGCGGTTTCCAAAGCATAAGGATCCTTACGCAGTGCAGATATAAGCATCTGAACTCCGTTCTTAACTTGCTCGATCGGTTCTCCAGTCATGGAGGATGAAGTGTCGAGCAATAAATATACAGGTAAACGTCTCATAGATTGGTGTTTTTATGCGTAATTGTTGAGAATGTTGGCAATAGTTGCAGCAAAGAAAGGATCTTCAGTAGCATCTCCAATCGCTGCGAATTTCCATTCGTTATTTCGCTTGTACAGCTTCCCCATAATCATGGCGGATCGACCACGATAGCTGGGGTCTTGGACGAC
>CALGUT010000333.1 GCA_937920335.1 uncultured Opitutales bacterium | reverse complement strand
GATAACTTTTCTTGGATCTCGGATTTCAGGGTTCCATAGCGGTGAGCATGCACTTGTGCATTTTCATAGAACGCCCCTCGCTCCAACTTCTCATTAAACTCCTCGTCGCTGAAAAAGAAATAATCCTTACCGTCTTCCTCTCCGGCACGGGGAGCACGCGTAGTGGAAGTAATAACTCGTTGAATACACTTATGCCTTCCTGTCATCCCATCACACAGGGTACTCTTCCCCGTTCCAGTAGGGCCAGCGAGGATCAAGAGGAGTGCCAAATTCTTATTAGGAAATTCCATCGTACGAGCCAAGAAAGCTTCAGTAAGTGAATGCTGCTATACTCAACACCAACCCATACATCACTAACATCCCTCCGATCATCTTGGGTCGGCCTGGAGTTCTAAACAACCATTCGAAAAAATCACGCGAGCGGTATGGTGCAACAGCCAAGTAAATAGAGAGCACGATCAAAAAATATGCAAACACGACCAGGAACAAACGTCCCGGCGTGTCATAAAGCGCAAATGCAGAACGCAACATCTCTGCAGCAGCCAACAACCATATGATGCACACCCCACGAATCGCCAAAAAGTCTGGGACATAAAAGTAAGACAACACTGCGATGATAGCGAAGATCGACATAAGCAGATTTCGATGATTACCAAAATCCGCTTCTCCTAACTGGGAAACCTTGTAGATAAACCAAAGACTACCGATCCCAAATACCACGAGCGTAAACCTGCGTGACCGGGGTAGCCCTTTCGCGATGCTCGAGACAGATTTGTCATTCCAGAATAGTAAGCCGCCTATCAATAGAAGGCAAATCCCGGTAACAATAGTGGCAGCGAAAATCGAAAGAGTCATTAGTTAGAATTTGAAAGGCTGACGGGTTGTGTGTCGGTTTCGTCAATCCCAGAAAGAATCAGATCGCCATAAAGAGTACTTTGAGTCGCTCGGTCCACCTTCATCTTTACCAGTTCGCCGACCAACCGATCACTCGCGGGCATTAGGCAGTTTCGGTAGCCCCGTGTTTTACCAACGTATAACTCTCCGCGCTTTGCCCTACCCTCGATCAGCACTTCCTGAGTCGTTCCGACCATAGACTCATTGCGGGATAAAGACGATTCTCTCAAATAACCCAATAACCGTTGGTTACGGGATTCTTTCACCTCCTGAGAAATTTGGTCGCCCATCTCAGCAGCCGGAGTCCCCGAACGGATACTATATTTAAAGATGTAAGCCATATCGAATGAGACTTCCTTAAATAAATCACAGGTATCCTCAAAATCTGCGTCGGTCTCTCCCGGAAAGCCGACGATAATGTCAGTTGAGAAATACACATTCGGGACCATTGTTCGCAGACTATCTACAATTTCCAAATACCGCTCACGAGAATAGGGCCGATTCATCAATTTGAGCAACCGGTTTGATCCAGACTGAGCGGGGAGATGTACATATTCACAGAGCTTGGATAGGTCACGGTAAGCCTCTACCAGATCCTGTCTAAAACCTCTCGGGTGAGGCGACGTGAAACGGATACGCTCGATGCCCTTGATGTCTTGGACTTTTTCCAAGAGCTGAACGAAAGGAGACTTTTTGTTCCGTATCGGAATCTCTCGGCGACCGTAGCTATTTACAATCTGGCCTAATAGAGTGACTTCCTTCGTTCCTTTTTCGGCCAATTCTTCGATCTCGTCCACAATTTCTTCAATCGGCCGAGCTCGCTCCCTCCCACGAGTCTTGGGAACGATACAAAACGCGCAATTCATATTGCAGCCCTGCATGATTGAAACGAATGCAGTCACTTGGCGTTCGTCAGAAATATGCTGGCGAATCGTATTTTGAGAACCTTCTTCCTCTTCCAGATCTACAACAGTTGATGGTCGAGGTCCCAGCCCTTTTTGGGTCGCGATAATATTATCCAAGTGATCTGGGATCGCATGAAATTTTTGAGTTCCCACCAACAGATCGAGGTCGGGCAGCTTGTCGATCAACTCAGTTCCGCGATTTTGAGCCATACAGCCCATGATACCTATCAAAAAGTCGGGGTTGCTTCGCTTTCGCTTCGTTAGGTAACCGGTTTTGCCGATCGCTTTTTGCTCAGCTTGATCGCGAACAGAACAAGTGTTTAACAACACCACATCCGCATCAAACTCGTTATCGACCATCGAATATCCACGACCTCGAAGCATGGCTGCGACCGCTTCGGAGTCGCGCTCATTCATCTGGCAGCCGTAAGTCTTGATATACACCCGGTTCATAAGAGGTTCGAAAACATAGAAGCAAGGGGTTGCAGGTCAATGAGTAAAAAGGAATCAGGCGACAGCAATTCTTCGGTAGTAACAAGAGGTAAGAGATCTGGAGTATCCGCTTTTTGTGGCCACAACACTCGTAAACCGTTGAATCATATCTTCATTCAAATGAACGGCACCATTTCAACTCGAGTTTTTGTCTATGGAACTCTCAAACCTGGAGGATTCTACCACAACCGCTTCTGCGGGCCCTTTAATTTTGATTCCGTTGAAGCATACACGTTGGGTAAGTTATTCGATTTTCCACAGCTCGGATACCCAGGCGCTCTAGAAGACGAGAATTCGAGAATAAAGGGCATCCTACTTCGATTCTACAACCCAGAGTCTGCGGTGCTTAGAAAACTGGATTACCTGGAAGGTTACGATCCACACCAAGCACCCGAAAAAAACGAATACTACCGAAAACAGGTGCCGATTTTTCGAACCGCAATCTCAGCAAAGCCATCAGAATCAGCCTGGTGCTATTTCATGGACACAAGAACGATATCGAAACTCGGAGGTATTTACATACCCGACGGATTTTGGAGCCTTAGGAATCCTCCAATTTAGGAGCGGTCTTCTTTTTAACCGTTTTCTTAGCCGCTTTTTTCGCTATCCGCTTTTTCGCCGTTTTCTTTACTGGCGTTGAATCAGCAACCACCTTCTTTGCGGGTACTTTTTTCTTGGCTACCTTTTTGGCGGGCACTTTCTTCGCAGTCTTCTTAGTGAGCACAGGTTCACTCACAGTCTTGTTGATCGCCGTCGATTCAACCAAAGGCGGTTTCGAGGCCTTAGGCTTTCGCCGTTGAGAATTCCGACTTCTTCCACGACTCGGCTGTCCCACTTCACTAACATCTTTCGGCTTTGGCTCAGGTATTGGGTTTGCCTCCGGGGTTCTGGATGTTTCCACAGAATCTCGATTTCGAGAATTACGGGTTCTAGCTCGATTTGGCTTAGGCTTTCCCGAATCTTCGTTCGATCGCGTTTCAGGCACTGTTGCAGACTCCGTTGGCTTCGGGTCCCCAGCCTGCTGAGGATCTTTCGGTCCACGGCGACGTCCACGACGGCGCCTTTTCCTACGATTCGGTTGAGGCTGATTCGACTGATCATCATTAGATCTAGAATCCAACTGATCATCGAGTACGTTCGGATCTTTGGCTTCTGCTTCAGCAACCTCGCGCGCCATATCCATATAAGTCGCAGGAGCTTTGTCTTTGGACGGTGCAACCTCTTCTTTTTGAAGTCGACCAATCACGACATTCGCAGCTGGCTTTTTTGGAACAAATGGAGCTGGCTTAGATACTTTGCGCAGCTCTTTCCTAACAGTTTCATTCGGCACACTCTTTTGAGGGCGAACAACCAACCGAGAAACCACTGATTCTTTCTTTTGACTCAACAAATATTCAACTGCCTGAGCAGTTGATTCCGAGCTCAGGATCAAGTCATCGTGGTCCCGTTCGGTAAACCCGTCTTCAAAGAGCGCTTCCGCGCCGGTCGTATCCAGAATAAGAGAGCAGACTTTTACTTTGTCGTCCCGAACCTCATCAAAAAGTCGATCGGAGAACGCTTGTAGAGCAACTTCAGTCGCCAAAAACGCACTTCCATTCCTTCCGCTCCCTGGCAAATCTGGAAATCCAATATTTATAACATATCCTTTAAGCCTGATAAGCGACGGCAGCGCCAGGCGGGTTAGCAACAGAGGTGCCAATAGATTCGTATGAACAAGGGCCTCCAAATCATTCAGCTCCTGCTTTTCATGGGGAGCCAACTCCAAGCAACGCGCATGGTTCACCAAAACATAGAGGTCCTTCTCTTTATCAAGGATCTCCTGAACAACTTGGCATAAATGCTCGGTGTTTGAGAGGTCACAGGTAACGGGGATAAAATCCGTGTTTTCCAGAGGGAACCCAATGAAGTTCTTTCCTAGACCATATACGCGACACCCAATTTCAATGAGTTTTCGAGATATCGCTAGACCAGTGCGGGTGTTAGCACCCGTGACAATTGCTATGTCCATGTTTCAATGTTTTCAGCCGGAAGGTAGTCCATAAGCTTTGCCTTCAAAGTTTCGACTATTTCAATCCGTTCCTCAGTTGGGTAAGATACAAACGATTGGCTTTTTTCAAAAGGATAGTATAAAATATCAGAATCAGTGCGCTGTTTTTTCATGCGCTTAAAATAGTCCGCATTCATGCGAAAAACGCCGAGACTCACATCACGGATTCTTTCCGCTGGCAAGTGCTTAAAGACATCATCGAAAAACGCCCGGTAAACACCTTCCCAGTTCTGGATTTTCAAAACGGGATCAAAACACAGTCTAACTGGCCACCCGCGGTCCAAACATTGCTTGATCGCCTGAATCCGCAGACTTGGAGAGGGAGTCAGCTTCTCGTACTGGCTCGCAACTTCCGGCGGAGAAAGCGTCCAAGCCAAAATACAACGATCGCTAGGTTCAATCGTTTCCAACGCACGCCAATTGGCACTCTTCGTTCTAATCTCTATCACCAGATCTTTGTTCGCTCGAGTAAACTCGATAAATCGCGAGGTGTATGGCACCACCGACTCGTAAGCCAATAAATCAGTGTCATAGGAAATACACAGGTACAACGGCTCTTCCGGAAAAAGTCTATCCCGAATGGCGATGCGAGTCGCACGGTAGAAATCCTCCTCATTCACAAAGACCACCATATTCCCGCTGGGATACATGCCCTGTAAATAACAGTAGTCGCAGTTGTAGACACAGTTAAGCAGGAGGGAGTTGTAATAAAAATTCCGGTAGCCGAAGTCTTGGCTAGCCATGGAACCCTTGTAAATGTGGTTATCTTTTTTACAGGCAAGAATCAGTTTCGGGCTCTGCTTCTGCAATTGGAAATTCTGTCCGGAGCGCGCAAACACGTCCTTGTAGTTCGTAATACTCACACGAGTGGCATTGGAAAGCCTTTCGAGAATTCTCTTGGTCAAAGGGAATGACTCGGCACCTTCTTCAATGTAAACATGGGAAAAACGCTTTAGCAGCATGACTTAAAGTAACTACGTGAGCCGACAATCCACTGAGAAGATCGAAGGCGTAGTGAAACCCGAACGTTGATAAATAGTCAGTAATAGCAACGAGAAAGACATCAGCTATCTAGAGTCTCTATGATTGCCCGAAACTGCTTATTCCGAACTGCCTTATGCTCCGAGGGCTCCTGAAATCGCGACTGTAAAAAATCCAGAGTTTCACCACCCGTTAAAAGAAACCGGAGAACAGCATTCCGTAACTGAACGGTCTGAGTGGCGGTCAACCTCATCTTTTCGACAAACTCTTGGAGTAATTTTTCTTGTTTGGCGGTGATTGAGTAATCGGCTGGCACCAAATCGGGTTGGTTTAACAACATTGGTAACCAAGTACTAACCGAGTCCTCATAATACCGAAGCATTTGGGGATAAGCTGCCGGCAAAACCTGCAAGTGATCAGAAACCACTTTCAAGAACACCATCTCGTGCGACGCCACAAATAACTGAGCTGCTTGAAATACTCCAGACGCTTCCATATCCACCACATCGCATGACAACCCCTTAGCTGAGGTCACAGGTCGATCGAATGTTCCGAGTGACACCTCACGCAACCCGTGATTCAGCAGCATGTCTGGATAAAACTCTCGGCCATTTGACTGATCTCGAATCTTGTTGGCAATGACAGCCTCCCCCAACCGATACCTAGCGTTTCCAGCACCACAAATACCCACATTGATCACGTTACAACTCTCCGGGGTACCAGCCGTATGGATGGCATGCGCAGTAGCAATGCCGCCCCTTACCTTCCCGACACCACTGATAACCAATAGCTTATCGTCTCGACAATAGACCGGTAGCTTCCGAGATCTGGGATCTTTTTTCAAACCAAGTGCGTCAATCAACGGACGGGCCTCTTGGCGCAGAGCTACAACAAATATTTTCAATTCTTAGCGGATTTCTATTAAGATGGCGAGGGCATGCAAAATCTCATTCAAGACTCACGCAAGGTTCTTGAACGAAAAATCGAAGCAACGGTAGCAACCTACCAAGCCTATACCAGCTTCGACGTCCGATCTTGTTTCATTCATAAATGAAAATCGCATAAGGGGAACTGCTAGTCAGGCATAGTGCATTCCCCTGATATCACTATCCTCACGCATGTGATATTATTGAAGCCAATACCATGCGCACCCTCATCACCAGCATAACAACACTCACACTCCTGGCTGTGTCGGCCTCAGGAGCACTAGTACCGACCTTAGGTAGTATTTCCAGTACTCTTTCTGGAACTACGAACTCCGGAGTCGATTTTGAAAATCTCCCACCATCAGCTACCTATGGTATGCTAGGTGCAGGGTTTCTTTTGCTTACAGTTCTTCGAAGAAGGCATCGTATCTACAAGTAGGCGAGCCCATAAATCGGTCATCCAGATTCAGTTACTGATTGCTGTCACGTCGGCGCATACTCCGACGACATCATTCGATGAAACCGAACCTTCGAGATCCAACCAGCTTACAATAACTCGATACGGGTTCCAGCATCCGATGGAAACGAATTTTGAATCAGGGCAAGACAGGTTCATTAAGCATTTATAATCAACCAAGTTGACCTTTTTTGCTCCGGAAACTGAAATATCCGGATGATGCTTAGCCAAGAAGAAGTTATCGAGCGCTTAAGACTCGAACCACTGCCTCTAGAAGGTGGTTACTTTAGACGAACCTACGAAAACACGCGCCCCATAGACCTAGGAAAAGGATTCAAGCAACCGCTTGGGACTGCGATCTATTTCTTGCTCACTCCAGACTCGTTCTCAGCGCTTCATTTCTTGAAAGAAGACGAGGTATATCACTTCTATTTGGGAGATCCGGTTCAACTTTATGAATTAGCTCCAGACGGAATTCTCCAAGAAACGATTCTTAGCAGTCGTTTAGACGAGGGGCATCAAGTTCAATATCCGGTATATGCCAATCGATGGCATGGCTCCAGACTGGTCTCAGGCGGAAACTGGGCACTACTGGGAACTACGATGGCGCCCGGTTTCGCTTGGGAAGATTTTGTACTCGGCAATCGAAAAGAACTAACCTCAAGCTACCCGAAACATAAACAATTGATTACAGAACTTACTCGTGAGCAAAATTGACATAAGTAGCCTGAGGCAGGAATACACAAAGAGCGGTATTACCAGAGCACAGCTCCACCCAAATCCTTTCAGACAGTTCGAGGTCTGGTTCAAACAAGCATTCGAGGCGGGTTTGGTTGAACCGAATGCGATGAGTCTATCCACCGTTTCGAAAGACGGAGAACCTAGTATTAGAACGGTCCTGTTAAAGGAATATGACGAGCGCGGATTCGTGTTTTACACCAATTACGAGAGTGCCAAGGCAAAGCAGATTCGGGAAAATCCCAAAGTTGCACTGCTTTTCCCTTGGTTAGCATTAGAAAGACAGCTGATCATACACGGAACTGCAGAAAAAGTATCCACCGCCAGATCTCTAAAATACTTCCTTTCAAGACCGCGCGGCAGCCAATTAGGAGCCTGGGTATCCCAGCAAAGCGACATCGTTTCTTCGAGGTCCGTGCTTGAGGGTAAATTACAGGAAATCAAAGACAAATTTGCCAGTGGCCAAATCCCGCTACCGGGATTTTGGGGTGGCTTTCGAATAGTCCCACAAAAAATTGAATTCTGGCAAGGCCGCGCAAACCGACTCCACGACCGGTTGAGCTACGAAAGAACAAACGAAGGCGAATGGACGCTCGCCAGAAAATCTCCTTAGCCACCTCGGATGAAATTCGATTGCCACATGCATACTTTCCTTTGCGGACATGCAAGAGGAACACCGGAAGATTATATCGATCAGGCCGTATCAAATGGAATCAATCTAATTACTTTCACCTGCCATATCCCGATAGAAGGATCCGGGTTTCTTCAGGATGGAATCAGGATGAATATAAGGCAATTCCCCACCTATAAGTCATTAATCGAACGGGCCCAAATCTATGGCGAATCTCGAGGAGTCGAGGTTCTATTCGGAATCGAAGCAGAAGTATTTCCCAACGCCGAGAAGCTTGAGTCCATGAAAGCGGTTCTCGCAACAGAGCAGTTTGACTTCATCCTAGGATCCCTGCACCACCAACTCCCGATATTCAGAAGGTGGTTATCCGAACAAAACCACAACACCGATCAGGACAAAATAGATGCCTATTTTTCAGCACTCGCTGAAGGGGCTGCGAGCGGGCTCTACAATAGCATGTCCCACCCGGATGTTATTCGTATTTACGGGACCATCGATTCATTTGAACCCGAAGACCACGAAGCGACCATCAGCAACTTCTTGAGAACCTTAGTAAAGCATGACGTTCACATGGAGGTGAATACGAGTGGCCTGACAAAAGGGGTATACAAAATCCATCCAGACCCAATCATTCTGGGTTGGGCTCAAAAGCTCGGCGTAAGACTTACGATTGGCTCAGATTCCCACAACCCGAAACAAGTGGGGCAGTATTTTACACAAGCCTTCAAACTCTTAGACGATATTGGCTTCGAGCATATCAGTTACTTCAAAAACGGCATTCCGATTGATGTATCCCTCGAAACAATACTCAAAGGGCGCTAGGGTAACCGAGTCAGGTTTACGCTGTCAGTCTTCAGAACTTCCCTTGGTTTAATAACCACCGTAATCATCTTGGTCTCATAACCGTTTTTACTGATAGACACTTCATAGGTTCCAGGCGCAAGGTTCGGTAGCTTTACCGGACTTATTATCGGTTCCATATCACCAATTACGACCGTAGCTCCACTCGGATTTGTCGGCAAAAACAATCCCCCAAAAGATGCGGTTGCACGCTCGCTTCTCAAATTCTCCAAACCTGAAGCAACTTCCGATTCTGTCGGTTCGACACTCCTAGGAGAACCACTGTCATTAACCCCAGCCCCGTAGGGACTTTCATTTCTGGTAGGAGCCAAGTCTTCAAAATTGGTATGAGGTGGTCGTATCCCAAGATATTTTTCTGATGCCTTGGGAAAGAAAACCACGATCACTAAGACTGATACTATCGCAACACTCAGGATAAGCAGCCCAACCTTCAGGAAAGACCTACCAACTCCCCCTCCATAGTCATCGCTATCTTCAAATTCACCTTCGTATTCTTCGATATCATTCAACAAGTGCCCAGGGATAGCGGCAACCCCTCTTTCGCCAGTTGAAGCTTCCAGCGGTTTAGAGGCTTCTGGAACCTCGCCAGAACTAACAGGAACGCTTTCAGGAGGCGGAGTAGTTACCTCTTCTAAAGTCGCATAGGTCGCCGCAGATCGTTCAGGTTCATAATGAGAAGCTTCATCCGGGATACTCTGAGGAATTACGAATGGTTCAGACACAGCTTCTGAGTGAGCAGTCGGAAACGGTGGATTGGAACCAGAAACCTTACGTCGCGGAATAGACGGTGATTTATTTAGACTTTCAAGGTAGTCGTTTTGCCATGAATAGTCTTCGTCTGACGTCAAAGAAGTATAGACCTTTGCTATCAATTCCAAGTCTGAGGCAAGAATGGGGCCATCTGATTCATCGACCCCAAATGGCAACCGTTCATAGTCTAGCTTAAAGGCATCGATTTGAACCACTTTAAGTACGGCATCAGAAAACCATAACTGCGCATCCAACAGCCCAGAAATATAGATTGATGACGGTGCCCAACCTGCTTCATTCATAGCATTCACTATCGCCTCTCCGAAAAGGCCGCCCAATTTTGGAGCGAGTTCTGAAGAATCGAAACCGGACCTCGTGAAAAGCTTAATAGCAGATCCGATATAGTGAAGATGAAGCACTTCAGCCATTGCTTCATAAAGATTCTGACGGCCGCAATCCACATTCAATATTCCTACAAGCCCATTCATATCAACCAGGAATAGGTGCATGTGCTCATTTCCGATCTCGACTAGCAGGACTGAATCTCCTTCATTGCATTGAGACTTCAGAAGGCGAAACTGATCTAAAGCCGCCAAGGTTATAGAAACTGGAGCTACATCCAAATTGGGGAACGCATCAGACAACTCAGGAATTGCGTTTGAGTTGAAACCACAAAAAACAAGTTCCATTGGTGTGGGACAAGCAGTTGGAGCAGGCAATCCACTTGATTTATCGAATACACCCACTTCAAACCCATGAAGATCTTTGGCAGACTGATTATGAATAAAGTCATTCAACGTAGAAAAGCCTATCTGTTTAAACGAATGGCTCCTGTAAGTTGACTCACCCAATGAAAGCGTAGCGAACACTTGAATAGGTCTGGACGCCTCCAGCCCAGCAATCTGAATTATCGGATTCGGCTGAGTTGCCAATTCGGCTGAAGAAATCTCCCGTTTCGAAACCAGACATGGCTTCTCACCTCCGACCACTTTGGCGACTTTAATGTATGATTCGCTTAGTTGAAGAACGAAAGATGGATCAGGGAGACTGTTCATCTATAAAAAATGATTTTTGAGTAAGCTTTCAGTCGGAGCTATATGAAAACTCACAAGACCCATCTCGCAAGTAATTTAACCGTCGGAACCGAATTTGTTCACCTTTTTTGTTGTTAGCAACCCTGATGAAGAGGTAGTAACAACCGTAACTTCATTCCAAATGCCCAACGATCCTCAAATAATTGCCCGCAACCGTTCTGAACTCCAAAAACTCAAAGAAGAACGGATCATTGAGGAAGACAGGATCGCATTGCTTCAGAAGGAAGCCGCTCGCCTAGCCGCACAAAAAGAGGATCTGGAGGTGGAAAGGGTACTTATCTCACAATCTCAGAATCTCCTGAATCAAAAACAAGATGAGATAACCAAAGCGAAAGCAGAACTAGACGCCTCAATTCAATCTTTCGAAACACAAAAGAAGGATTACGACTCTCAGATCCAAACAGACAAGGAAACCCTGAAACAGCGCGAGGAGGCACTACAAGATAAGACCAAAGAACTGGATCGCAGAGAAACCCACTATGAGGGCGAAAAAGAAAGCTGGGAAAAGCAAAAGCAATTTGATCTGGAACAACTAAAAACTGCTCAAGCGCAACAGGAACAGAAACGCTCACGGGAGGCAAACGAGGCAGCGTCCAGGAGCAAAAGCCTGCTAGCACAGGAAGAATTTCAAAAGCAAAAAGAAGACCTTTTGACTAAACGGGAGGAACAAGTCCGGCACCTGGAAGAACAAGCTCGGGAGCTAGATTCAAAGGCCAACCTACTGCAAAGTTCATTGGATGAATTGAGAGCCTTAGAAAAGGACTTCCAGACGGCTGTATCGGAGTTCGCTCATCAAAAAGAAGAGGCACTATCTAAAATCGAACAAAAGAATTTCAAAGCGAAGAAAAAAGAAGAGGCACTCCGTGATCTCGAGACATCTTTAGCCGATCAGCAATTCAGTCTATCGGAGCTGAAAGACTTTCAAGAGCTTGAGCAGGAAGAACTCTCTAAAAAGCAAACTGAGTATCAAGAAGCGGTCGATAGACAAAAGAAGCTAGAAGAAAAATTTGAGATAGAAATGACCGCAATCCGAGTTGAATTAGACGCCGGGTTCGAAGACTTGGCCGCCCAAAAGGGCATTCTCGAACAAGATCAGGAAAGACTGGTCGAAGAATGGGATTCTTTAGAGCAAATGAACGCAGATTTTGCCAAACAAACTAAAGCCAAAGAAACCGCCTTAGATGAACGAGAGACAACCATTTTGGAAAATGAAAGAGTGCTTCAGCAAAAGGAACACCTTTTAAATGAACTCACTCACCGCCTATCTAAGGCCGGAAGATCAATAAATGCGAAACAGTCCTCTGTTTCAAAGAAGATTCGTTCACTTCGATTAAAGACCAGAAAATTATACACAAGAAAGACCCGTTTGGCTTTATCGCGGCAGAGTCTCGAACACCAAAAATCCAAAATGATCGCCAAGGATGCCAAAATCCGAAAACTGGCGAAGACCTTCATTTCGATCACTGAGGATTAAGAACTAGAAACTCATACTTCCGCGCGTTTCGAGCAACAGGACTCAGGCTATCCACGGAGACTGCAAACGTATCAATCGAGTTTTTTCGATCTACCTATGCGGCTGGAATTTAGCAGTACTTACTAGCAGTTTTATAAATTCTGCTAAAAACAGGAATGGGTATCGGGTTTCTGTAAAAGCAGGGTAAATTCAGGTCCCCTCACATGACAGCTAAAGCGATTCGTGCTTTAACCTTTCTTACCGCTAATCGCGCCCGTTTCGGTAGGGAGCTGTCTAGCCTGTTTCATTCCTACATTTTAGTCTCAATTGCTGCTGTGAATAAAAAAATAATGCTTCTTCGGAAAGACGCCCGCGAACGACGTGCGCTATCCCTCCTTTTAGTTGATGCGGGCTTCTTCGTAGCCTCATTTGCAAAGCCTCAAGAAGCATTAGCGGTATCAAAGCATGAAGAGTTCGATCTGATTGTTTCTGACTACCAAGGTCAGGACGATGGAGGTTTCGGTTTCGTCAAAGCCATCAAAGAGGAGCAACCCTGGCTACCGGTCATGGTGATATCCAGCGACCTCGAAATGGATCAGGTCATCGAAGCACTTCGCCTCAAAGTTAAAGATCTCTTCATTCCTCCATTCGAACCCAGCGATTTCCTCGACGCCGTCGTAAAGACGCTATGCCCTGAAGAGGAAATCGCGAAGCCCAAATTCTCTGATCAGGATTTACATGAAGTGTCATCTCTGTTGATGGGCAAGTTCAGTCTGGAAGGAAACGGGCGGCCAACCACCACGAAATCTCAAGTTATGCCACCAGACCGGATGAAGGGTCCGGTAACCGCTCCAAGCGAAGAAACAGGCGAAGGTGGAGGTAGCGAGAAACAACTCAAGCAAGTCATCAGTGACCTAAAAAGACAACTTGAGGAAAAAGAAGATACTTTATCCAAAGAGGAAGCCAACTGGCTGGAGAAAAAAAATGCGCTAAAAGCCAGAGTACTAAAACTGGAGGAAGATTCTGGCCATCTGAAGGAAAAGCTCGAAGAGGAGAGCGCGAACCGCATGGGAGAGATCGCCGAAGAGAGGGCATCAGTTTTAGAAAAAGAAAAAGAAATCGAGCAACAGAAGGAAATTTTAGAAAAACAAATCCAATCTCTCAAAGATAAAGGAACCCTAGACGACACAGCATTCATCGAAGAATCGAACCGACTAAAGCAAGATCTCGAAAGAAAGAACAAGGCAATCGAAGAACAAGAAGTTGAGCTCGAACTGCTTCGTTCGGAACTCAAATCAAACGAAGAGAAATTTAGAGCCTCTCAAGAACAACAGACCGAGAGTGCCTCACAGCTCAATGACCAACACGATCAGGATCAAAAAGCCGAGGACCAGAAATCTGAACTTACTGTATTGAGGAAGAAACTCGAAAAAGACCAAGAAGCCTTAGAAGCAGACAAGATCACCTGGGAGCAAGTTGAGAATAACCAAAAGATTATTCTTCAGCAGCAAAAAGCAAAGCTCGACGAACAAAAAGGTGAACTCAAAGCAGAGCTGTCAAAGCTGGATGATCTGAGGAACGAGCTACAGGAGCGCGAAGCTTCCCTCAATTCTGAAAAAGAAACATTGGCTCAGGAAAAGAACGAACTTGAGAGTCAAACCGCACTCCTTGAAAACAGAACTGAGCAAATTGACGCCGCAAACGGCGAAATGGAGTCACTCCAGCTCCAGGCAGAAGCCATCGCACAGGAGAAGGAACAGCTGCAGGCTCAACAAGCAATTTTGGAATCCAAAGAAGCAGAAATTCAAACTCTAAGGGCTGAACTGGATACCCAACGTGAAGAACTAACACTTGAATTGGATATCACCCGCCAACAGCTGGAGGGAGAAAAACAATCATTCGATGCAAGCCTCGAAGAACAAAACAAGTCATTTGAAGAAAAAGAAAATTTGATCCAATCTCGTCTCCGAGAATTGGAGGACTCAGAAAAAAGATTCCAGGAAGAACGCGAACTATTTCAACTGAACCAAGAAGAACTCGAAAAATCCAAAGAGGATGCCCAAGCGGCTCAAGAACAAGAGATCTCAGCGATAAAGGAACAGCTTCAAACAAGAGAACAGGAGCTGTCTGTACTCAAACAGGAAGTTGAAGCTCAAAAAGAGGTTCTCGATGCAAAAGCGCAAGAACTAGACTCAGTTAAAGATCACCAAGCACTAGATCTCGCGGAACGCGAAACCGTACTCGAACAAGCGAAAGCAAATCTTGCAGCGGAAACGGAAGCGCTCAATCAAAAGAAATCGGCTCTAGAAGCCGAACTTGAAGAACAGACCCGAAAGTTTGAGCAAGAGAGGTCTGAACACGATGCCATCGTAGAAAAAACAAGAAACGCACTTGCTGAAAAGGAATCCGAGCTGGATCAAGAACTCGGTAAACTCCTTCAGGAGAGAGAGGCTCTGGAAACTGAAATTTCAGAAAAAGAATCCAAGCTCACTGAGCGGCACAACGACTTAGAAAATTTTCAAACCACCCTGCTAGAACGTGAGCAGTCGCTCGAAGACTCTCAGAAACAGTACGAAGAAGAATACCAACAAAAACTCGCTGAAATCGAGCATTCCAAAGCTGAGCTCAACGAACGTCAGGTAAAACTTGACCAACGTCAAAATGAACTCGACCAAGGGATTACCCAACTCGGTTCACTGGACGAACAAGAATCGAAGCTGCTGGAGGAAATGGAAAAACTCTCCGCTGAACGCACGTCTCTTGAAGCCCAGCAGAAAGAATTAGAGGAAACAAAATCAGCGGTCCAAACAGAACGAGAATCTCTTGAAGCCCAAAAGAACGAATTTCAATCCGAACTTCAGAACCGCAAAACTCAACTCGACAACAAGGAACAGGCGCTCTTGGAGAAAGTTCATGCAACTGAGGGTGAACTAGCAGACAGACAGGCAACAATTGGCGATCAACAAGCTGAGCTTAATTCAAAATTTGCCGAGCTTGAAGCTCGTCAGTCTTCCCTCTCTCAAAGAGAAGCCGAACTTTCCGGAATGGAGGAAGGTCAAATAGAACTCAGCGATCAAAAGAACGCACTGGAACAAGCGCAAGCTGAGCTAGCATCAAAACTTGAAAACCTATCTTCAGAGAAAGCTAAATGGGATACCGAGTTAGCAACCGCGAAAAACGATATTGAAGAACAGAAGCTCCAAATCGAACAACAGAGGGCCGAATTCGAGGAGACGCTTCAACACAAACAGAGTGAGTTAGAGCAAAAGGAACGCGAGTGGGAGCAGGTCCGAGAAGAGTCAGCACAAGAACTACAGGAAAAAGAGGCTTTAATTGCGAAACAGGAAGAGGCCCATCGATTAGCCAACGAAGCAAAGGCCCAGGAGTTTGAGGCCCAGCTTGAGGAACTAAATGCACGGCAGGAATCAATCAACAACCGTGAGTCTGAACTCGCGGGAATAGAAGATAGCCGTCTTGAGCTTGATGATCTAAAAACCTCTCTACAAAATACGAAATCGGAACTGGTTTCTGAAAAAGAAACTC
>CALGUT010000332.1 GCA_937920335.1 uncultured Opitutales bacterium | reverse complement strand
AAGGGGAGGCACACCTCTTTCTGCCGCCATAAACGGCACCCATGAAGTTTCGATTCCAGTCATCTTTGGAGTGATTACCACCATGGTGGCATTCCTTCCGCTTCTCTTAATGACTGGTACTCGCGGTGCGATTTATGGAAGTGTTCCTATAGTAGTAATCCCGGTACTCTTTTTCTCACTCATCGAATCCAAACTAATTTTACCTGCCCACCTAAAACATTCAGGAAGCTTGGCCAGAGAGAAAAAGAAACCGGGCCTGTTCACACGATTCCAACAAAGTATCTCCTCAGGGCTCGAGGGCTTTATCCAGAATCTCTACCGACCGTTTCTGAATTATCTGTTAGTGTATCGGTATTCCACCTTCTCCGTGTTCGCTGGATTGCTACTCATCTTTCTAAGCCTGGTCCTGGGAAATCGAATCGCATACCGGGCTTCCGTGTCTGCACCCAGCGATACCACCACAATCCTCCTCCTGATGCCAGCGGGAACCAATTTTGAGGTCACTCAAGAAAAGGTAAATCTCATTGAGGCAGCTGCATTAAAACTGAAGAAGCAAGTCAATGAGCGCTTCGGCACGACGGTCATCAAAAACGTATTTGCGACTGCCGGAGGAATGCCATTTCAACCGGCGGGCTATCAAACCAAAGGGCCATCCGCTGGAGTAGCGGAGCTGGGTGAAGTCCTGCTTGAATTAACCCCTTCTGAGGTGCGGGATGTAGCTTATAGCAGCCGGGATCTCGTTAAGGAATTGCGGCCTCTCGCCCCCACCATTCCGGAAGCAGAAAATTACAGCTTCTCCTATACCAAGGATGAGTCAGAAGTAATGAGTTTCACCCTGGCTCTACCGGATGTAAGTAAGCTCAAGGAAGCGTCAGCAGACCTGCAACAGAAGCTGACCTCCTTCGAAGGTCTATATGACATTGAGGATTCCTATGAACGATCCAACGACCAGTTCAACCTGGACCTCAAACCGGAAGCAGAATTCCTCGGTATAACTGCAACCAATCTTGCCCAGCAGGTGCGTACCGCTTTTTATGGTACAGAAGTTCAACGTATTCAACGCGGGCGGGATGAAATTCAGGTCATGGTCCGATACCCGGAAAAGGAGCGGCGTTCCCTCGCCTCTCTCAACACAATGATGATTCGTACTACCAACGGTACGGAAGTTCCGTTTGAAACTGTGGCCTCCATATCCACGGATAGAAGCTTGCCATCCATCCGGAGAATGGATCGAAAACGGGTCATCAATGTAAAGGCCAACGGCGATCCTGACAAACTTGATGTAGCCGCCATGGAAAACGAAATTCTCAATGAGTTTCTACCTGAACTGGCGGCGACCAAGTATCCTGGAATGACGTTTGAGCCTTCCGGACGCTCTGCTAAGATCCGCCAAGCCAATAAGGATATGCAGCAAGGCATCTATTTTGTAATCGCTGTCATCTACGCCCTATTAGCGATTCCTCTAAGGAGCTATATAAAACCATTGATTGTGATGTCGGCCATTCCCTTTGGCGTGGTCGGTGCCATCGCTGGCCACTGGATAATGGCCAGAATCTTTGGGTTTAACGGCGGAAATCCCATTCTGACCATTACATCTATTATGGGAATGATGGCACTATCGGGCGTCGTGGTGAACGACAGTCTCGTATTGGTAGACTTCATGAACCAACAATTGAAAAAAGGGCACCCCATCAATAAGGTTGTTCGTCAGGCGGCTGAACGACGGTTTCGGCCCATCCTGCTTACCTCTCTGACCACCTTCTTCGGCCTGCTTCCCCTAATGTTTGAAGATAGCCCGCAAGCGGTCTGGATGATTCCCATGGCTGTATCCCTCGGTTGGGGCATTGTCTTCGCCACCTTTATCACGCTGCTTCTGGTCCCGGTCCTGGTGCTCATTTTCAATGACATAACCAAGTTCCTCTACCGCCTCTACGGCGTAGGTTACACCAGCTACGAAGAAGATGAACCCGTGCTCTGAGAAGCAACTTCAAAAATAATGTTCACGCGATGTCACACTATCCCCAACTGAAGACCATGCCCTATAAATACAAAATTTAGTGTAGTATGTAAACAACTCTTTGTCGTTTGGAAGAATCGACAGAGGTCGGCCTGACCGGAGTGGAAGACTGGTCAGGCTGTTTTTTTAACTGCATAAATTAAGTAAACCCTTTTGAGTCACTCACAAAGAAAATGCGTAAATCACTTTCAATTTTAACCACAACCCTCGTCACGTTATTAGTAATACCATTACTAGCAAAGGACAGACCGAACATCATTATCTTTCTCGCCGACGATCTCGGCTACGCGGATGTCGGGTTTAATGGCTGCGATGATATACCGACTCCAAATATTGATTCGATTGCAACGAAAGGCGTGAAATTTACGGATGGCTATGCCAACCACCCGGTGTGCTCGCCCTCGCGAGCAGGACTATTGACCGGCATGTATCAGCACCGGTTCGGTTTCGAAAACAATTCCGGACCGGAAGACTATGCGGCACCCAACTTTGGTGTTCCACGCGATGTCCCAATGATCTCGGAACGACTGCAAAAGGTCGGCTACAAAACGGGCATGGTCGGCAAGTGGCATGTTGGATTTAACGAAGGATTGCGGCCTCATGAACGGGGATACGACTTCACCTATGTTTTCCACAGCGGAGCCCGAACCTTCTATCCCAAAGGCCCCAAGCAGAACAACCAGCTCTTCAAAGACGGAGAACCTTTCAATGATGAAACGGAGTACCTCACCGATGCGTTTGCACGCGACTCGGTGAAGTTCATCAACGACCACAAAGCGAGCGATGAGTCTGATGACCCGTTCTTTCTATTCTTTTCCTTCAACGCGGTTCACCTGCCGCTCGAAGCAACCAAGCAATACGAAAGCCGCTTTCCTAAGATCAAAAATAAGAACCGCAAAACTTATGCCGGTATGTTGTCGGCTCTGGACGATGCGATGGGCCGAGTGATGGAAACGGTTCGGAAGCACGGCGAGGAAGAAAACACCCTCGTCTTCTTCTATAGCGATAATGGTGGGCCGACCAAAGAAACCACCTCTCGCAACGATCCACTCCGTGGATTCAAAGGAACCCTGTTCGAAGGCGGCATCCGAGTTCCGTACGCGGTTCAATGGCCCGGAAAAATTCCGGCGGACGAAACCTATACACATCCCATCATGAGCTTTGATATCACAGCCACTGCACTCGCTGTTGCAGGCGTTCAACTTTCAGGCGACGATACGATCGATGGGAAAAACTTGCTCCCTTACCTGACTGGCTCGAACAAGGAAAAACCACATGAAAAGCTGTTCTGGCGATCCAGTGCCCAGCACGCCGCACGGGTCGGAAACTGGAAGCTCGTAAAACCACGAGGCGAGTCGACGATGCTCTTTGACCTGTCCAATGACATGGGAGAGAAAACTGACTTGGCAGCCACAAATCCCAAGAAGCTGAAAGAAGTTCAAGCGGTCTATGCTGCTTGGAGTCATCAAATGGAGAAACCCCGTTGGATTCGCCAGGACCGTACGAACGCCGAAGTCGGTGGGAAACTCAAGCGGGGTAGAGCAGGTAATCAAGGTATCGAGGATCGGGTCGCGCGTATCTTCGAGAACGACAAGAACGGTGATGGTCGCTTATCCCGCAAAGAATACGACGGTCAGTATTTCGATACCATGGATCGCAACGACAACGGGTTTGTAACCAAGAGGGAAGCCACAGCAGCCATGCGACAATACGACAACAACGAGTAGCTTTAGCATTTTAAATTTTAAAATAATCTTTTGGTAAGGTCAGTCTGGTATTATTGCCACCGTCAGCCATGGAATCTGAAGAAAAAAAACTACCCACCGAACGAGTCGCCGAGAGAAGAGCGCCGGGAAACCGCACACTCGCAATTATAACTCGTCTGGTCCCACCTATCCTTATTTTAGCCGTAGGTTGGTTTGGTTATTCAACCTTGTCCCAAGAGCCGGAAGAACAAAAGCGACCCAAAGGAAAACCTCGTCCCATCAAGACCCAGGTGGTCGAGCTGGTCGAGCAGGATTACGCTACAAAGATCGTTACTCAAGGGAATGTCCGACCCCACGACCAGATCACCCTGAACTCTGAAGTTTCTGGGCGAATTGTCAGCGTCAGCCCGAGGTTTGAGGACGGCGCCTTCTTTGAATTGGGAGAAGTCCTCGTAGAATTGGATACGGCCGACTTCGAAGCCGCAGTGGCCAATGCTGAGGCCCAAGTTGCCCGCACTACAGCCACTTATGCTATCGAAAAAGCCCAAGCGGACGTAGCCCTCACCAACTGGGAAAACCTCAACCTCAATGAAGATCCTGATCCTTTGGTGCTCCGCCTACCGCAGCTTAAACAAGCAGAAGCCAATGTGAAGTCTTCCGAAGCTCAATTGGGCCGGGCGCAACGTGAGTTGGATCGAGCCCGGATAAGAGCTCCATTCGACGGACGGGTACGCCAACGCGTCGTAGGTCTTGGACAAGCCATCCGAATCAACTCCAATTTAGGTACCCTGTTTGCCTCCGACTACGCGGAAGTTCGACTACCCATCTCTGCCGAAGACTTGCCTCTGTTATCCCTGCCAGAAGACGATGGGGATCCGCCGGTCGAGGTTGAACTGAGAGACGCGCTCAATCCGGAAAATGAAACCATATGGGAGGCACTCATCACTCGGACGGAGGGAACGCTCGACGCCAATTCTCTCGAGCTGTTTGCTATTGCCAAAGTAGACGATCCCTTCGGCCTCAAATCCGGAAAGCCACCGTTACGAATAGGGCAACCAGTCACCGCATCTATTTCCGGAAAGATCTTGAAAAACGTCATGCCAATACCGCGAATCGGTGTGAAGCGCCTCGATCAGATCTACATCGTCCATCCGAAAAAACTCACGCTGCATAACCGAACGATCCAAGCCCTCTGGGCAGACGAACATAACGTCATCATTAACGATCCTAACATCCCGGATGGAACCCTTCTAGCGACCACTAAGCTGAGCTATGCTCCGGAAGGTGCCAAAGTCGAAATTTTACCCACTATCGATCCAAATGCACCGCCCACAACCACCATGATGGACCGGAATATTACCGAAGCGGAAAAAGGGAGCATGACGCAAGGGAAAGGCGGGAAGAAGTCCAATTGAGTTTCTACTTAGCTAAATGGGCCCGCGAAAAGAGGATGAATATTCATTTCAATAGCTGTATCAACGGCGTATTGCCGAACTAACTAAAACGTATCTGATGATTCGCTGGTTCACAAACAACGGTATCGCTGCCAACTTCCTCATGGTTGGCATCTTATTGGCAGGCCTGTATACCGCTTTCTTTAAAATACCGCTGGAGGTATCACCGGCCTTGAGTTGGAACCTGGTCATGATGGACATGCGCTACCGAGGCGCTACTCCCAAGGATATCGAAAAGGCGATCTTGATTCCGGTGGAGGCGGCTCTGGAAGGCGTTCAGGGCATCGAACAACTGAATGCAGACGGCAGCAGCGGACGAGCGCGCTTCTACCTCCGAGCCAAAGACGGCGTCGACCTTCGCGCACTGATGGACGACGTCAAAGCAGCGGTGGATACCATCAATACTTTTCCCCAGGAAACAGAACCACCCCGCATTTTCATCCCTGAATCTGCGAATTCCCGCGAGGTCCTTACAATCGCAGTAGCGGGCAACCTGAGTGATCATGATCTGCTCAAAGCGGCACGCCAAGTGAGCGACGATCTATTGGAAATCCCCGGAATCAGTCGCACCCGCATCCAGGGAGACCGGGATCGTGAAATCTCAGTTGAGGCGGATGAAGAACGGCTCCGGTCCTACAACCTGACGTTTCAGCAAATTGCAGATGCCATACGCCGAAACTCTGTAGATATGCCTGCCGGCTCCATTGACAGTGAAAGTGGACGTCTCACAGTCCGCACCTTGGGTCAGGCCTATTCTGAAGAAGATTTCGCCAGTATCCCTATTCGGTCCGCAAATGGTGCCGACGTCCTGATTGGTGACGTGGCCACCGTCCTCGACGGCTTCGTCGGCGGCACCAAATACGTGGAGTTCAATGAGAAACCGGCCCTCTATGTCGAGGTTATGCGCATCGGACAGGAGAGTGCCATCGATATCTCCGACAAAGTAAGGGACTATGTAGCCAATGCTTATACTCGTTTCCCAGAGGGGGTTGAACTCAACGTTTGGAAGGACGAATCCGAGAGCATACGAGGACGGCTGGACACATTGATAAGCTCTCTCTTTCAGGGAAGCATCCTGGTGATGATTATTCTGGGTATCTTTTTACGACCGCAGGTCGCTTTCTGGGTGGTTCTGGGTATTCCGGTTTCCTTTGCCGGTGGCGTACTACTTATGCCTATCTTCGGGATTACGGCCAATATTATGAGCCTGTTTGGTTACATTCTGGTGTTGGGGGTCGTAGTCGATGATGCGATCATCACAGGCGAGAATGTCTACTCCCGACTCAAGACTGGGATGGATCCGACGGAGGCCGCTATCCTGGGAACCAAACAAGTTGCGGTTCCGGTTACCTTCGGAGCTCTCACCACGATCGTTGCCTTTCTTCCCCTACTCTACTTCGACGGTGTTTGGGGAGACTTCGCGAAACAAATACCGCCTGTCGTAGGATCTGTATTGATATTTTCACTACTGGAATCAAAGTTCATACTTCCGGCCCACCTGAAACACGTCCGTATAAATCGGCGCAATAATTTTTTTACGCGCTTCCAGACGTCCATCGCTAAAAGTCTGGAACGCTTCATCGATAACATCTACCGGCCTTCCCTCAATTTTTCGGCGTCTCACCGATGGTCCGTGTTGGCATTATTTACGACGATGGGTTTAATCATGGCCGGCTATTGTATGGGCGGCCGTATGGGCTTTCAGTCTTTTCCGTCAGTGGATACTACTCGCCTCACCGCCATTCTTGGATTGCCAGGAGACGTGCCCTTGGAGGTAACAGACCGCTATATCCGAAGGATGGTAGATGCAGTGGACCAGCTGAAGGAAGAGTTTGTCGATCCAGGAACCGGTGAGCCTCTGGTCAGAAATGTATCCCTGGTATCAGGAGCACGGTATCCTGGAAAAGGATACAGTCCTTCTGATGGATTCGTTCAAGTGGAAGTGGTCCCTCCTGAAGGCAGAAGTGAACCGGGGCCACGCAATAGCGTTATCGCCAACCGATGGGCCGAAATCATTGGGCCCATCCCCGAAGCCACCCGCTTTCGCGTCTATTCAGAATCTTCGCTTAAACAAACTGGCCAGTACAACGAGGAAACACTCAACCTCGAACTTCGCGGACCTAGCTCACCAGAAAAGGCAGAAGTCGCAGAGAAGATTCGTGACTTGATCATGGACTACGAAGGCATCAGCACTGCCTGGGCGAACATCAACTTCCGCGCCGACGAGCTGGTGCTATCTCTCAAACCACGAGCTATTGAGCTAGGCCTGACTCAACAGTTGCTGGCCAGACAGATACGACAGGCTTTCTACGGAGAACAAGCTCAACGGGTACTACAGGACGTGGACGACGTTCGGGTTATGGTTCGCCTGCCGGAAGAGAAGCGGGAATCCCTTTACACGTTTGAACGGATCAAGATTCGCACGCCCCGAGGCGCCGATGTTCCTCTCACCACCGTGGCAGATGTTCGTTTCGCCCGGGCGCCCACCTTTATCGAGCGGAATGACCGCGCCGAGATCATTCGCATCGAAGGACAACCCATTGATGAAGCCGTGGACATCGTAGGGATCTCTGAAGAACTCACTCCCAAAATCCAGGAACTGTGCAACGAGGTAGAAGGGATTTCATTTCAATGGATGGGTTACGTGGCTGAGGCCGAAGAATCGAAACGTCGAACCGTCTTCGGATCATTGGCCTTGATTTTCGTTCTCTATGCGCTTCTCGCCATACCTTTCAAATCGATGGTCCAACCGTTCTTCGTTTTGATCGCCCTGCCTTTCGGAATCATCGGAGCTCTCCTGGGGCATATGATCATGGGACTGACACCGTCTTACCTGTCTATCTTTGGAATGCTAGCGCTGGCGGGCGTCGTAGTAAACGACTCACTCGTCCTAGTCGACTTTGTCAATCAACGCCTGCGCGACGGGATTCCACTTCTGGATGCCTGCCTGGAAGCGGGGGGCAAACGCTTTCGCCCTATCATGCTGACTTCCGTTACTACGTTCGCAGGACTTCTTCCATTGATGCTGGAAACATCGCTCCAAGCGCAATTCCTCATCCCCATGGCTGTGTCTCTTGGATTCGGTGTCATTTTTGCCACGGTCATCACTCTCTATTTGATACCCTGCTCCCTACTGGTGGCTGAAGACTGCAGCCGTGTTTTGGCTTCGATTAAGAACTGGTATTTCCGACCGTTCCGGACTGTCAAAGAAGAAGCATCTCAGGCTGTTTAAAGTGACTCGATCGCCGGAGAAGGTATATCACTCGATTGCGTGAAGGCTAAGAATAAGATCCGGGGAACAACCGCTTCCTGCCGTTTTTAAAAATCTGTTGTGCCTTTCATAAGTATCAGCAAAATCTCCCCTAACCTTTCCAATCTACCCTATGAAACCCATTTCCAGGCGTTCCTTTTTACGTGGAGCAGGCGGTGCACTACTCGCCCTACCCTGGATGGAAAGTATCTCACTCGCCGCAGGCAAATCAGTACCGCCGATGCGGATGGCGTTCTTTTACGTTCCCATTGGAGTAGTACGGCGAGGTTTCTTTCCTGGGGAAGCTGCTGCGGAAATCCCGAAAGCGAACAACGTTCCAGTCAAAGATATTTCCTGGGTAGAGCAGATCGTAGGACACCAAAAAATTCGCTGGACCCCCACTCTCCAGCCACTGGAGCACCTGCAAGACAAAGTAACCCTCGTAACCGGTATGGACCGCACATTCCAAATCGGTACCGATGTGCACGCGCAATGTGCATCCTGTTTCCTCAGCAGTGCTGAACCTTGGTCTATCACCCAATCAGCCTGGCCACTCGATCGGACCCTCGATCAGCTGGTGGGCGATCATGTAGGGAAAACAACTCCTTTCCGAACCCTCGAGCTGAGCTGCAATAGTCATAAGGACAATCTGGAATCGATCTACTTCGATAACATCTCCTGGTATGGCACGGGTCACGTGGCACCGTCCATTCGCGATCCACGAAAGGTTTACCGTCGTTTGTTTGCCACTCAGGAAATCCAACGGTTCCGTAACGTAACCGACCTAGTCTTGGAAGATGCGCACAGTCTGCGATTGGAGCTCGGCTACAACGATCGTCAAAAATTTGGCGAATACTTCGAATCCATCCGCACCATCGAAAAACAGATGGACCGCCTGGAAAAGATGAAGGCTGAGTTGGCAGAAGTAAGTATGGAAGAGCCCACCGAAGCTTATCTGCCACGCGGAGAGTACATCCGTCTCATGGGTGATTTGATGATTGTAGCATTGCAAACCGGACTCACCAATGTCGCGACCCTCATGGTGGGTCCTGAACGTTGGAATACCCCTTTCATGTTCGAGGGCCTCTTCGATAAACCCATGAGCCACCACCTCATGTCACACAACCAGCGGGTCTATGTGGATCAGTTGTTGCAAGTGGATCGTTTCAACATGGAACAGTTTGCCTACCTCGTTGAGAAGATGGATAGTATTCAGGAGTCGAATGGAACGAGCCTACTAGACAATACGCTCTTTACTTACGGTTCAGGCCTCGGCGACGGGTCCACACACCAATACAGTGACTTACCCATTGTAGTTGCCGGTAAAGCCCAAGGGAAGTTTCGCACCGGAAACCACTTGCATTGTCCTGACGGCACTCCCCTCGCCAACCTTTGGCTAACTCAAGCTCAAACCATGGGCCTCAATATCGATAAATTTGCCGATAGCACAGGCACCCTGAAGCTACTACTGAGCTAAACTCACGCTCAGATTGGGCGAGTTAAAATCTGCGAACTCTCTCTTCAAGCAATAGAGCTTCGACGCCCTGAACTACATACTTCCTGCAGAAATTCGTTCCTTGTGAAATGTGAGAGACATCGTTTTTTTAACTGCATGATTCGATTGACCTTATTGGCTCTTTTTTCTTTCGCGTTGACGGCCACCGCAGCGTCTTCACCTCCAAATATCATCTACATTCTTGCCGACGATCTCGGCATCAATGATTTCGGATGCTACGGGCAAGAGATCATGAAGACACCCAGCGTAGACCGGATGGCGAGAGAGGGAATGCAATTCTATAATCACTACTCAGGTAGTACGGTATGTGCTCCGACACGCTCGTGCTTGATGACCGGTCAGCACACCGGCGTGACACGCGTGAGAGGAAATGGGGGCGCCTTTCTCAAACCAGAGGATGTCACTGTTGCTGAGGTGCTAAAAGAGGCAGGCTACGAAACCGGATTAATCGGGAAGTGGGGACTCGGGGAAGAAGGTTCTGCGGGTGTACCCAACTCGCAGGGATTTGATTTCTTCTACGGTTACCTAAATCAAAGCCGTGCACATCGCTACTATCCAGACTGGATCTGGCGGAATGAGGAAAAGGAGCATTACCCCAACAATGCCACAGAGCGAAACGTATATATCCATGACCGCTTCACGGAAGAAGGGCTGAACTGGATTGAAGAAAAAAGTGAAACAGAAGCTCCGTTTTTTCTCTATATGGCATACACTCTTTCTCATGTAGACCTCGATGTCCCGGATGATTCAATGGCACCCTATCTGGATGTGATCGAAGAAGCAGGGCCATACCACAATCCAGCTTACCCTAGAGGGTATCGTGATCATCCAACACCAAGGGCTTGCTTTGCTGGAATGACCTCTCGATTGGATAGAGATGTAGGCCAAATTCTCGACCAGCTGAAGAAGCTGGGAATCGCAGAGAATACGCTCGTCATCTTCTCCAGTGACAACGGACCCACTTCCGCAGGTGGAGCAGACCCAGATTACTTCGACGGAAATGGTATCTATAAAGGAATTAAACGTGATTTGTATGAAGGCGGAATCCGAGCTCCCATGATTGCCCGATGGCCGGGTAAGATCACAGCTGGTTCCAAGTCAGACCACATTTCAGCTCATTGGGATGTCCTTGCAACCTTGGCCGAAGTCGCAGGCGCTAAGGAACCAGACGCCCAAGTCGGTATCTCATTCGCACCGACCTTATTGGGGCAAGCAGACAGCCAACAGCAGCATGAATATCTCTACTGGGAATTCTACGAAAGAGGTGGTAAACAGGCGATCCGCAAAGGGGACTGGAAAGCAGTCCGCCTCAATCGCATCCAGGCTGGTTCGGAAGCTCCGTGGGAGATTTATAATCTGGCTAACGATCCCAGCGAAACGCGCGACCTCGCCGAAAAGTACCCGGAGCGGCAGCAAGAGTTTCAAAAGATCGTCGCCGAGGCATCGACTCATAATGAGTTCTTCTCATGGGAAAAGAAGAAATAATGATACCGGCAGGCATCAAACCCACAGTTGACGATAAGATCGATCAGTACCACCTGCTCACTTACCTGAACCCCGCAAGAATCTCTTCCGACGACCGAATGCGCAACGCGCGTATCAGAGATCGGCAACTTATAACCCAAGAAGCGAGTTGGTAAACCCCATGAACAAGAGCCAAACCAACGCACAAACTTACCGTATCCTAAAAATAGATATAAACGGGGATCAGCAGGCCGACAATGAAGAGACTAAAGACTGGAGATTCTTTGACGAGGCCGCTGCGAACCACGATGGCGTTGCCACGAGTGAAGAAATTCGCAGTTTTTTGCGAAGTCGCAGGAACTAGAATTACGCTACAGGGAGGATTACCTTCCATCCATAGCTTCTCAGAAATCCGAACCCGCTTAGCTCGTCCATCAGGGTAAGAACCTAATTCATCGACGTCGCTCGAGTCATGGACTTCACCAAGATTACCTAAGGATGACAATTTTGAAGCTGCAGAATGAGCTAACTAACACACCTATCCCAACGCCTCATATCGAATCATTACCTGAGCCAAACCCACCCAGGCATATAGTCTTAGAATCCATCGACTAAGACTAGGTCACAGTGACTGTCTACCTTGGACTCATGAGACAGACTATCAGCCCTTTATTAATGGTGCCTTAGGGCAGGTAACAGTAATTAGGCATTATTTTGACCGACCCATTTAAAGGTTGAGTTGAGATGCCTAGAGTCTACATTAGGTAGAGCGCACCCGCATTGTCTAGGCTCACCCAGAATCAAAATCTAAACCCCCATCCAGAAATGAAAACCCCTATTCTCATCTCTCAAACCATTCTGTTTCTCGCCATTGCTTGCCCACACGCCGCGTTCAGTAAGACGGAAATAATTCAGCGAAGGCTAGTGCAGCCTGAACATATCGTAGAGTTCATCGCACGAGAAACCACTTATGCGAGCGAAGTGGCCTTGAAGGCTATCACAGATGGGAAAATGGAAGATTGGTCCCTCTGCCAACGGATGGATGGCCTTAACATGGATCAAAGCCACAACTTTATTTTTATCAACTCCTTTGCTGAACCCACTGACTTGGACAGGCTCAATGAAGTCTGGGATTTCAAAGCGGTGTTTCCGAACAAAAGCTTGGATAAGATCACCACAATGACAATAAGCACCGTCAAGGACGTCCTGTTCTACGACCGAGTCGCCTTCTCCTTTAAAGCCCGGCCCAATGTTATACGCATCAACTACGCCAAAACAACCAATGTAGGCGACTATCTGGAACTCGAGCAAACCGAATGGTTCCCATTTGTGCAGGAGCGCATGGAATCGGGAAGCACAAACGTAATCAGCTGGACGCTCTCACGGTTGATAGCTCCCCGAGGAAATAACATCGGACACGAAGCCATTAGTATCGATGGATTTGATAAATTGAGTGATTCCCTCTACACCTACTATGAAAACGACTTACCGTTTCCGGACATGGATCTACTCATGTCCGTTCACCATAAAGCTGAAGTGCATGTCTACCAGCTGATCAAGGCCGTTGGACATGATTCTGAGTACTAGTTGCAGCGATTGTGCAGGCCTACTACCGGCCCAGAGTTAGGTGTGATATTTCAGGTCTCCCCCGGACTTCGGTCTGCCAAAACGGTAGTGGCGATGAATTTAGGAAAGTAGCAGTCTAAACAATTCCGATCGACAAGCTGGGGCTCATTTTGGATCTTCTTCTCCAATCAAAAACCCTACCCTATGAAAATTCTATCCTCTTTAGTTATTCTGGTATCTGTTTCCATGATGGCTTCTCTTCACAGTCACGACTGGAAACCAACGCGCTATTCCGATTCCAAGGCGTATGCACCCAGCCCCATTCCCGAGCGCGTAGTGTTGACCTGGACCGGTGATCCAGCGTCCACCCAAGCGGTGACTTGGCGAACAGACACGACCGTCAAACACGGGGTAGCCGATCTGGCCGTCGCCAATAGCAATGGCCGGGCCCTGGAAACGGAACGGTGGGAGGCGGAGACCACTGCCTTCACCAGTGATCTCAACGAGGCTCACTACCATACCGTTGAGCTCACGGGGTTGATGCCCGATACCCTCTACACCTACCGGGTTGGCGACGGGCTTAATTGGAGCGAGTATTTTCATTTTAAGACTGCGAGCACCGCAGCCGAACCGTTTAGCTTTATTTACTTTGGTGACGCGCAGAACGAAGTGAAAACCCATTGGTCGCGCGTTTTCCGGGAAGCCTTCCGCGATGCTCCCCGGGCCGCCTTCACGCTCCATGCAGGCGATTTAATCAATCTGGATGAAAAGGATGCCGAATGGGGTGATTGGCATGGTGCTCCAGCTTGGGTAAACGGCACCGTTCCTGTCATTGCCGTTCCCGGAAATCATGAGTATTATCGAGCTAAGCAGGGACCGATAAACGAGCGTTATTGGAGCGCCAAGGATGGCCGTGCAATCGCGGTAGATATCACGACAGAAGAGCTGGAAAAGAATAGCCGCTACCGAGTCACCGCTCAGGCAGAAGATGGAACCAAGGCGAAAGTCATTTATAACGACGGGGATAAAATTGTCGACATAGACCCAGGAGTCACCCAACTAACGGGTTACACGAAAGAAGAGCTTATAGGAACCGATTTTGACGGAGACTTGTTAGATGATCGCCGCCGCTATGAAGGTGAACCACGAGTGAGTCAGCACTGGAGGCCACAATTTGCCTTCCCCCTTCAAAACGCCCCTGAAGGATTGGAAGAGACCTGTTACTACACCGATTACCAGGGCGTGCGTTTCATCGCGCTCGATTCCAACCAACAACGGGAGGAGCAGATACCCTGGTTGCGGAACGTTTTAAGTAACAATCCCAATCGCTGGACTATTCTAACCTTTCACCACCCTATCTTTTCACCTGCTCGTGATCGGGACAACCGGGAGCTCAGGGAACTGTGGAAACCGAT
This sequence comes from uncultured Opitutales bacterium, assembly GCA_937920335.1. Taxonomy (GTDB): domain Bacteria; phylum Verrucomicrobiota; class Verrucomicrobiia; order Opitutales; family UBA2995; genus UBA2995. Next base: position 1,356 of record CALGUT010000332.1, on the reverse strand, counting down.
TCTCGATGAGTTCAAAGTCGACCTGGTATTGAACGGACACGATCACTCCTACTCGCGCACCGGTGCCTTGCCCAAAGACCGAGAGCTCACCAATGTCCCAGAAGGTTACCAACAAGCTTATGATCCCGAAATAGGAACCGTTTACGTGGTCTCAGTCAGTGGCCCCAAAATGTATCCCATCACCAAAGGTGACTATGCCGTACGCCTGGCGGAAGATACACAACTCTACCAGATCATTGATGTGGATACCAGTGAACTGCATTACAAGGCCTATACCGCGACCGGCCAACTCTACGATGCTTTCACCGTAAAGAAACGTCCGGGCCAGGCAAATGAGCTGCTGGAAATCTTGCCTCCAGAGAATCGCACCGAGCGTTAAAGTACATAGGAATACAGACCTGCGTCACCACCTGAAAAGGTGATCGTTTCCAAAGTGGTCCTTCAATGCATTCGAATTTTACGACAGTCCCGAGGACAGGATCGAGTTTCTTACTTTCTAAAATATGACCAAGATCGCATTCCGAGTGACCAATCCAGTCAATTGGTAAGGTCTTTTATCCGCTTCGTCTCGGTCAACTGTTGAAGTGCTGCTGGCTTGTTCAAATCAACCAACCGTTTTGTTTTAGCGTACGCAAGTTGAGGGGAAATAGTAATGGATAAGATCTTATTAACCGGTGCATCCGGACGAATCGGAAACCGGCTCGCCGTGTCTCTCCTCAATAGTGGCTATACAGTACAGGGCTTGGATCTGATGCCTGCGAAAGTAAGTCATCCTCACTACTCGCATGTTCAAACGAACTTTAAAGACAGTTTTGACCTGGAAGCTTGCGTTGATGGGGTCAGTTCGGTGCTCCACATGGGGGCGATGATGTCCTGGCACCCAAACGACAATGCTGCGATGTTTGAAGCAAACGTATCCGCTACTCAACTACTCTTGGCAGCGGCGAAAGAAGCTGAGGTGTCGCGCTTCGTATTTGCATCCTCAGGGGAGGTATATCCTGAAGTTGCCGAAACAGTGTTTCCAATAACCGAAGATATGGAATTGAATCCAACGTCATTCTATGGATTGACCAAAAAGCTGGGTGAAGAACTGGTGACATTCTATCAGCGGAAGGGATTGGAAACCGTCGTTCTTCGGTTTCCCCATACTCAGTCTGCAGATGAAGTATTAGACCCAGACAGCTTCTTCTCAGGGCCGCGTTTTTTTCTGGATAGTAAGATCAAGCAGATGGAATTCTTTGGGAATACCTCGGCGGCGAAAATGCTACAAGGCCTCAAAGACAATGACGGCGCCAAGATGATCGTTCAGCATGGCGAAGAAGATCGCTTGCCTTACCACATGCACATTGCCGATGT
>CALGUT010000331.1 GCA_937920335.1 uncultured Opitutales bacterium | reverse complement strand
GCCGTCAAGAAAGCCGCTCCTAAAAAGGCTGCGAAGAAAGCCGTCAAGAAAGCCGCTCCTAAAAAGGCTGCGAAGAAAGCCGTCAAGAAAGCCGCTCCTAAAAAAGCAGCCAAGAAGGCCGCCAAGAAAAAGGCTAAGAAGAAGTAGTCCGAACTGCTTAATACTTTCAAAGCGAATGGTTCGTAGTGGGCCATTCGCTTTTTTGTGTACTTTTTCTTGATCGGCAGAAACAAAGGATGTCTCATACGACTGCTCTAATGAGCCTAACTAAACTCCAACTTTATTTGTAATGAAACTTTCTCCTTGGGCAAAAAATATTTCTCCTTCACCAACACTCGCCGTGGATGCGCGCGTTAAAGAGCTAATCGCGTCAGGAGAGGATATAGCTGGCTTTGGTGCGGGTGAACCAGATTTTGATACTCCAGCGTTCATAAAGGACGCTGCCAAGGAAGCGCTTGATCAAGGTAAGACGAAATATGCTGCCTCGTCTGGAGTTCCGGCTTTGAGATCTGCACTGGCAGAGAAATACAGGAGCTTTAATGGTATCGAATCGGCAGTCGCGAATGAGGTTATCGTATCACCAGGAGGTAAATACTCCTGTTACCTGGCGATTCTTGCCACTTGTGGTCCTGGAGACGAAGTGATCATACCGGCGCCTTACTGGGTGAGTTATCCGGAGATGGTAAAGTTAGCGGGTGCAGTTCCAAAGATTGTGGAAGCCGGCGACGATCAAGGTTTCAAGGTGACGCCTGAGCAGCTTGAGGCAGTAATCACCGACAGAACCCGTATGGTGGTGATAAACTCTCCCTCAAACCCGACAGGCGCTGTGTATTCGAGGGAAGAGCTGGAGGCATTGGTGGCTGTTATCATTAAGCACGATTTGTATCTAATGTCTGATGAGATTTATGAGTATCTTTATTACGACGGTCTGTCTCATTCGTCTCCCGCATCGTTTAGTAAAGAAGCTGCAGAACGGACGATAACGGTAGGTGGCTTCAGTAAGACTTTTTCAATGACCGGATGGCGGTTGGGGACACTTCATGCGCCGGCACCGGTGGCAAAAGCTATTGGAAGTATCCAGAGTCAGACGAGTTCAAATGCAACGACCTTTGCTCAGTGGGGGGCGTTGGCAGCACTGGAGAAACCGGATCTCGCTCGTGCGGCGTTAGACGAAATGTTGATCGCATTTGATCGCCGTCGTCTTATGCTTCTGGACGGTCTTAATGGTATTGATGGGATTAAGACGCTTCGTGCGCAGGGTGCCTTCTACTTATTTCCGAATATTTCATCATTCGGATTGGCTTCTAACGATTTTGCGGCCCGATTACTGGAGGAAGCAAAGGTAGCGGTTGTTCCCGGTAGTGGTTTTGGCGCTGACGATTACGTTCGGCTTAGTTACGCGACATCCGATTCCATTATTGAAAAGGGGCTAGGGCGCTTGCGTGATTTCTGTGCCGGTTTCTAAAGCGAGATTAATCCCAATAGTTAAGTACCAAGTCAGTGAAGCAGCGGATCCCGATTGGTATCGCTTGATCGTTGAAGTCGAAATCAGCTTGATGGAGTTGTGGGTAGCTCGTCTGCCCTTCTGGTATGAGTCCCAATACAAAGAAACAAGCTGGCTTCGATTGACCAAAATAGGCAAAGTCTTCACCCACTAGCTGCGGGAATAGTGACTTTATTTCACTGAGAGGCTTTTCTGCGTTTGTCAGTGTCTTTGATACGTAGCGGTAAGCTTCTGGGGCATTCTTGAGAACTGGATAGCCTTTGGTTATATTTACGTCAGCTCTTCCGCCCATCGATTCGGTAATCCCGGTTGCAATCGCGGTTAGTTTATCGAAGACCCTGCTTTGGGTTTGTTCTGATAAGGTCCTAATTGTGCCCAGAAGGTTTACTTTATCCGGGATGATGTTGAACGCGGTTCCGCCCTCTATTTTAGCGATCGTTACGACGACTGCATCTTCGGGAGCAGTGGAGCGAGAGGTAATCGACTGAATCGCTGATACTACCTGGCTTGCGATAAGTATGGGGTCGATGCATTTATGAGGAAAAGCCGCGTGACCACCTTTTCCGATAATATCGATCTCAAATTCATCTGCATTTGCCATCATGGACCCGCTGCAGCTTGCGAACTCACCGAGTTTTAGGCCGGGCCAACCGTGGAGTCCGAATACCATATCGATAGCGGGGTTTTCCAATACACCTTCCTGGACCATTTTATCTCCCCCGGCGCCTCCTTCTTCTGCCGGTTGAAAAATGAATTTCACGGGTCCTTGCAATGAATCAGTCACCTGAGAGAGCGTTAGAGCAGTGCCTAATAGTGTACTGGTATGGCCATCGTGACCGCAGGCGTGCATGAGGCCTGGGTTCTTTGAACTCCATTCTTTACCAGATTTCTCTGTGATCGGAAGGCAGTCCATATCCGCGCGAAGAGCGATGCCTTTTCCTGTTTTATGATAGCCCAGAGTTGCGACTAGTCCTGTCTTGGCTACTTCTGATTGGATGTGGAATCCTCCCTGCTTCTCCAACCGTTCTTTAATTTTACGCGCAGTTTCGAATTCTTGATAACCGAGTTCAGGGTTTTCATGAAGATCGTGCCTGAACGCTATGATTTCCGGTAAATAGTCTTCGATGATCGTATTGAGGTGCTGCATGCGTTTATGATTTAATCAACTGCTTGGAAGTGTGTTTTGCAATCCTGCAATAGTCACTAGGAGCGTTAACGATATTGAAAGTGAATCCGGGGCTGTTTGCGCAGAGAAATATGCTTGTCAAAAATGATTCATTTTCTACGCTCGTGGGTTCTGTTGAGCGTTCATAGCGGTCCGATTGCCAAAAACATTTCTCCTCCCAAAAACCCATCCCTAAGTAGTCTCGGAGGAATTTCCTCCGAGGCTCTTTGTTGGGGAGACCCTGTGTTTTGGTTCCTTTGCTGCTTTTACCGCCAATGAACATTTTATTTGAACTGTTAACTTGCTTTGTTATTCA
>CALGUT010000330.1 GCA_937920335.1 uncultured Opitutales bacterium | reverse complement strand
TATGGGTTGTGGCGCTGGAGTCGGTTGTAACCGTTTTTCCCGCGCAAAGCCCAGGATCATTAACGCATCGATAGGATCTGTCTTGGCTTTGATACCTTCACTGCGGACGTAGTTTCGGATGCGGCCGGGATTCACTCGGGTAACCGCTATTTGATTTTGATGGAAGTAATCCATCATATCACGCTCATACCCACCGCTTGATTCACAAACGACCAGAGGCTGTTCGTGCTTACCAGCGAGTTTTACCAACGCCTTAAATCCAGTAAGGTTATTAGTGACGCTACAGCGGTGCTGTTCGGTTCTGACTTCCAAATCAGATTTGGAGATGTCTATGGCTATATAATCGTAGGTTTTGTTTTCCATGGCTTATATCTGTCTTGTAGAGGTGAGCTCAACTGCCGTAGCATGTGGCTCTATCAACTGTTTGATATTAAGCCAGGTCACTTCGGAGGATCGCTGCTTAGCGATGAACTCAGCGCAAGCAGGTTCAGGACGCCAATTGATCTCACCCGAAGATTCTGCGGAGTGGTTGCATCCACTTCGCAGGTTCCTGGCACCTTCAATGATTGATGACATCAAAGGCTTTTTCGAGCACTTCCTCCGACGAGTAACTTGGACCCATTCTCGGAAGTGCTCAAAACCCCGTAAATTCATAATAAGGAGACCTACAAGACGCCAAGACGCAGAGCAAAACCAACAACGTAATGAAAAAAGACAAGGGCCTCCTATTTAAATTTTAGGCCATTTTCTTAAATAGCGACTGCCCTTATAAAAACATCCAAAAACAATCTACTTGGAGCCTTTGCGCGAGAAGAAGCAATCAAGCGTCGAGTGACTCGACCAGGTCGAATCCTTTTTCGGTGAGGAGATAACGTTGCACGCTACTCGTAGGCTTTTCGGGAATCGTCATGGCTAGTAAACCGTCATTCAATAAAGGGTTGAGAAGCCCGTCACGAAACTTCGTGCGGTTCGTTCACCCCGCCTGCTTCATCAACTCCTGAATCCCCCGTGCCACCCGACACATCCGCAACAACTCTGCCTGGTCCCTACTTAGTCCCTACTGAGTCCCTACCTAGTCCCATAAATTGATCAGGATCAGGCATGAAATACAGATAGCTCTCACGAAGGCACAAAGAGCACGGAGTAATGGCCAAAAAAACACTGAGCATCGGATCGGTGTTCATCTCTGCTATCAGTGGTAAATTTCCTCCACTTTGCTTAGCGGCTTTGCGCGAGTTGATTCCAGTGGATAAGGTTCTCGGTGGGTTTTAAAAAATCGATCAGAATTACGATTACGATAAGGATCACGATTTGAGGGTTCTCTCACGGAGGCGCGGGGTGCACGGAGCTGACTAAACACAGTTAGATTATCTCCACTTTGCGGCTTTGCGCGAGTTATAGTTTGATGAACTAGAACCTCTGTGAATCACGTGTTTTTTGTGGTAAAAAAAAATCGATCAGGATTTGGATAGATTGGCTGGGGCCCATCAGCTTGGCTTTTATCGAAAGCTTCGGCTGATACTCCCAACGGCGTCACACCCCGCACGGGGATGAGCACGCGTAAGATTACGATAAGGAGCAGGAGGAGCGGAGAAAGGGTGACGGTTATTACCGGGAACGAGGGCACTATCACACCGTCTTTTTCGTCGGTATCCGGAAATCCTTACGGTTGGTGTCCTTGAGCAGTTGGTTGGCTTCACCGGCATGCTCGCCCGTATGACGCTCGGTCTTCGGATCGAAGCTGAGCCAGGGACCGACGATGTATTCGGAACCGTCTTCAGGAATGCCCACACCGTTTGCCATGATGTCGTGAAGCTTCATGAAATGTTCGTGCACCGCGACATCGTCGCCAAAGCGGCCCGCTTTCTTATTAAAGGGCACCCGCTTACCGAGGCGGTAGGAGTTGTTCATGAGATGCCCCATCACACACCCGTAGTGTGCATCGAGGACATTGCCATTGGCCATCTCGGGATTACCGGCGCGGCAGGCAGCGATGAAGCTGCCCCAGTTGCCTCCAGGAGTAACGTGACCGTCGGGCAGATTCAGCTCTTCGCCCTGGTCGCTACCTTTGGCATAATACAGATCACGAATGATACGGCCGCCGTCTTCAAAGTAGTATTCGTTTTCCACCTGACGTTCATAGCCTTCGTAATTGACGTTGCGTACGTTAAAAAGGACCTGCTGACCGTTCGGGTATTCGGCGATGGCAAACATGGTGTTGGGTGTTTCGCCCTGGTCATTCCATTTAAACCGGCCACCCAGAGCCATCACCTGAACGGGATGGGTCTGATCCTTATCCAAAGCCCAGCGGGCGACATCGAGTTGGTGGGTGCCCTGGTTGTTCATGTCGCCATTACCGGTCTCCCAGAACCAGTGCCAGTTGTAGTGCACGTAGTTGGCGTGGTATTGATCGATATTCGCGGGTCCTCGCCAAAGGTTCCAATCGAGATTGGCTGGAGAGGCATTGGGGGAAGCGAAACCGATCGTGTCGCGTGGCTTACAACAATAACCATAGGATATTTTGAGCGGACCGAATTTACCAGCCTGGATCGCTTCGGTAAGCCCGGCGATCGAGGGATCGCTGCGCCGTTGTGTGCCGTGTTGAACGACCACGCCATACTTCTCCTGCGCGGCCACGGCAATACGCCCCTCAGCCACATCGTGGCTCATGGGTTTTTCAACATACACGTGCTTTCCAG
>CALGUT010000329.1 GCA_937920335.1 uncultured Opitutales bacterium | reverse complement strand
ACCCAACCCTAAGCACCATGAAAGCCCTTCGACCCATCTCATTGTTACTTTGTTTCATTTCTGCTTCTGCATTTGCAGACTGGAACAATTGGCGAGGTCCCGATTTCAACCTCAACGCCGGCGCGCAGGATTTTCCCAGCGAATTTTCAGATTCGAAAAATGTGCTTTGGTCCGCCGCGATCCCTGGCGAGGGCACCTCTACGCCGGCCATCTGGAACGACGCCCTTTACATTACCTCGATGGCAGACGGCATGGATACATTGATGGCCCTCAATATGGATGGAAAGCTCAAGTGGGACGCCCAGCTCGGAAAAGGCCGCGAAGGCAGCCACCGCCAAGGTACTGGAGCTAACTCAAGTCCTGTCGTCGACGAGAGTGGCATCTACGTATATTTTAAGTCTGGCACACTCGCTAAACTCTCTCACTCAGGTAAGGAGCTTTGGAAAACGAACCTGCTGGAAACATACAGTATCGACACCCATTGGTGGGACGAAGGTTCATCGCCTGTATTGGAAGACGGAAAAGTGTTCGTCGCCGTCATGCAGCAACCCGAAACCCGTCAGGGAGATAAAGGAGACGCCTACGTCGTAGCGTTCGATGCTAAATCTGGCAAAGAGATCTGGCATGTGAAACGCAACCTGGGCGCTCCGGTAGAATCCAATGATGCCTACACCACACCCTTGGTCGCCACTATCGATGGGCAAAAGCAACTAGTTGTTTGGGGCGCCGATCAACTAACTGGTCACTCCCTGAAAGACGGCAAGGCCATCTGGAACAGCAAAGGCTTCAACCCGACTAACCATAAAAACTGGAGAACGATTGCCTCTCATACGATCAAAGATGACATCGCGATTATACCTTTTGGGCGTGGCTATGCCGTCGCAGCAATACGAATGTCCGGAAAAGGAGATATCACCGAGAAAGCTCGTTTGTGGGAGATTAAAGACATCGGACCCGACGTACCAACACCCGCCATCTATGGAGACCTCGCGATTATTCTCAATGACCGAGGTGCGGTAACCGCCGTCGACATCGAATCAGGCGATATTGCCTGGCAAGACGAGTTCCCTCGAAAAGCAGCCAAATATTTTGCATCGCCGGTGATCGCTGGAGACCGTTTGATTGGCGCACGTTATGATGGAGCCGTTCTAGTGGCAGAAATCAGCAAAAAAGGCATGAAATTTATCAGTGAGAATAGTATGGGCGAAAATGAAAGCGTCATTGCGACGCCCGTTCCCCACAACGACCGGCTCTATGTTCGCACAAAAGGTCACCTTTACTGCATAGCGAACAGCTAATCCTCAAAACGCCTCTTAATATGATGAAGAAAAGTCTATTCGTGAGCTGTGTACTCACCTCAACAACAGTATCAGCCTTATTCGGATCCAACTGGCCGCACATCAACGGACCGAACCACGACCGAGTCTCTTCGGAAACGATTGAGATCAAATGGAACACAGAAACGCCAAAACCCAACTGGCGGGTTCGCTGCAACGGGGGCTTCAGTTCTTTCGTAGTCGGAGAAGGTATCGTTGTTACCGTCCTCGCGGGAAAGGTTGCCAATGAAGCTAAAGAGGTCGTCGTAGCGCTGAACAAAGAGACCGGGAAAGCAATTTGGAACACGCCTCTGGGACCTGCAAGCTACGACGGTGGTGGCAACAGCGGAGCAGAGGGAAACAAAGGAGGCGACGGACCCCGGGCAACCGCGGTCATTAACGACGGGAAAGTCTACGTTTACGGGGGACAGTTTGATCTCTATTGCATGGACGCAACAACCGGCGGCATAATTTGGAAACAAGACATCCAAAACGACTTCAATGGCGAGATGATCAAATGGCAAAACGTCATGTCCCCATTGATCGTGGACGATAAGGTCCTGGTGTCGGGCGGAGGAAAACGCCAGGCGTTCCTCGCATTCAACAAGCATGATGGAAGCCTCGCCTGGAAATCCGGGACAGGCGCTGTCAGCCATGTCACTCCCGTTCTCACAACGATTGATGGCGTCCAACAAGCACTGTTTATGGTTCGGAGCGAGCTCGTTTCGTTAAATCCAGACACCGGCAAAGAACTCTGGACCTATCCCTTCAAATTTTCAACGTCCATGGCAGCATCCCCTGCGGTATGGAAAAACATGATACACATCAGCGCTGGTTACGGAACCGGGGGTGCTGGTATAGAAGTCTCCAAACGGGGAGGTAAATGGAAGGTCGATGAACTATGGCGGAAACGCGGCAACCGCGATGTGGCCAGTCACTGGAGTACCCCCATAGCCTACGAGGGTTATCTCTACGGACTTTATAGTTTCAAAGAGTATGGGGACGGAGACCTGAAATGTATCGACATGCGTACGGGCAAAATTAAATGGCAAGAACCGGGGTTTGGCCAAGGACAGATGATCATGGCCGACGAGAAGCTGTTTGTGCTTACAGACTTCGGACAAATGAAGGTGGTTAGCCCTAACCCAGAAACTTATAAGTTGCTCCATGAGGCAGCCGTGATAGACGGGAAATGTTGGTCTACACCCGCCATCAGCGATGGAACTTTGTTCATTCGTAGTACGACAGCAGGCGTAAGCATCGACCTTTAAAGTCCAAATAAAATTGGCAAAATAGTTTCTCAATTTGGTCGAATGCTGAGCAGTCGTAGTCTAATACCATAAACTACACCCATTCTTCTAATTAGTACCTATGAAAAACGCCACGTTACTCCTGCTCCCCCTTACCCTATTCATCACTGCCTGCTCTTCTGAGCAGGAAGCCCCTGAGTCCCATATCGGTGTCGGCGCGAAACCTATCGCAGGGGCAGAACTCGTGCTCGACGGCACGCGAACGTCTCTCGACGCTAACTGGGAATACTGGGAAGGTCCACGATTCAACTCAGAAATGCCCATCAAATGGCTCGACGCAGAAGATCCCGTAGATGGAGGACCTGTAATCAGTGCAAACGATCCAGCCGCAGCAGGCGGGAAATACGGAAGCGCTGATATCGTAACTAAACAAAAATATGGCGACAAACGGGTCCACGTTGAATTCCTGATCACAACGGAGGGAGGCAACAGTGGAGTGTATTTGCAAAACCGCTACGAAATCCAAGTCCTCGACGGTAATAAGACCAAACACGGGATGGGAGCGGTCATCAATGAAACCGAATCTCCCTACCATGCCTACAACGGCATCGGGACATGGAACGCCTATGACATCACCTTTAAGGCTGCTCGGTTCAAGGATGGAGAACTCGTCGAGAAGCCCTTGGTCACCGTTTACTTCAACGGCGAAAAAGTTCACGAGAATGTAACCATCAATAAAGTGTGGGGCGGCGAAAACTCCGGCCTAGACGGAGGCAATGACAACGGGTTCGGCATCACCGATCGTCCAGGAGGGCTAAAGCTACAGGCCGAAGGCCACGACGTCCGCTACCGCAATGTCTGGATCAAGTCCCTCGACCTCGGCGAAGGTGATACCGATTTCTAGATTCTGCCCTATATCCGGATCCTGATCGTGATCGTGATCG
>CALGUT010000328.1 GCA_937920335.1 uncultured Opitutales bacterium | reverse complement strand
GGCGGTGGTTAAGAACAACGTTGTCACGCGGTGTTCTTTTAATTTCCTGACAAAAACGATAGGTGACAATGCAGTATCTTTGTCGATGATTACTGTGCGTGCTCCATTGAGTAGCGCTCCCCAAATTTCGAAAGTAGCAGCATCAAACGCATTGGGAGCCATCTGTAGGAATATATCATTCCTACTTATTGTTATATAATTTGTGTTCCTGACCAGACGTACTACGCCCCGGTGAGGAACGCTAACACCTTTAGGTTTGCCGGTTGAACCCGAGGTGTACATAACATAGGCGAGTTGGTCCGCTTTAGTGGAACTGTCTGGATTTTCTAGTTCGATCTGATCTTCGGAACCCGAAAAGAAAGTATCCAGATAGATGTTCTGAGTTGAGCATGTCGAGAATCGCTCCTCAAGCCGCCTCTCGGTCAATAGAATCTGAACTTGGGTATCTTCCAGCATGAAGGCCAATCGTTCGGTTGGATTCAGAGGGTCCAAAGGTATATAGACTCCCCCTGCTTTTAGAATGCCAAGTAAACCAACTATCATCTCGATTGAGCGTCCGAGGCATATCCCGACGTTGACCTCTGACCGCACCCCTAGTGATATCAAGTGATTAGCCAAATTGTTAGCTAGCTGATTCAGCTCGTAATAGCTTATTTCGCTATCTTTAAATATGACTGCAATGGCATCGGGAGTCTGTTCGACCTGTTCTTCGAATAGAGTATGGATGCAGGAGGTATTCGGGTAATTAGACTGGGTTTGATTCCGTTCGAACAATAGCTGATCCCGCTCCGAGTTAGTCAATATAGGTAACTCGGTAATAGGTGTATCAGGAAGAGCCACCATAGCTTCTAGTAATATCCGGAAATGTGCTGACATACGTTTAATAGTTGTGTCGTCAAACAGATCTGAACTGTAGTGCCATAAGCCTGCCAGACCGCCTGCAGTTTCAGTCATGGAAAGTGTGAGGTCAAACTGTGCCATTTCCGCTTCATTGGGTTCTGGTTGGTGGCGAAGGTTGGGCAGTTCAAGTTCTGAATCAGGAGCATTTTGTAGCACAAACATTACTTGAAAAATCGGAGAGTGACTAAGGCTTCGTTTGGGCTGCAATTCTTCGACCAATTTTTCAAAAGGCATGTTCTGATTTTCATAGGCATCGATTGTAACAGCTCGTACCCGTGAAAGTAATTCACTGAAACTAGGTTGACCGGAGAGGTCCGTGCGCAAAGCTAGAGTATTGGCAAAAAAGCCTATTAGGTTGTCCAGTTCTCTGAGATTTCGGTTGGCAATAGGGAATCCGATCACGAGATCTTCTTGGTGGCTATAGCGGAAGAGCAACGCATTGTAAGCTGACAGCAGTGTCATGAAGAGAGTGGAAGAGTTTTCCCGACCGACTCTTTTAATCACCGTGGTGAATGTTTTGGAAATTTCAAAGGAATGGTTAGCCCCGCGATAAGAGCAGACTGGTGGGCGTGGTCGATCAGTAGGGAGTTTAAGTAGAGGAGGTGCTCCAGCCAGATTTTCCATCCAATAATGGAGCAGCTTACCGGTCCTTTCCGGGGTAAGCCATTTAAGTTCCCATTCTGAAAAGTCGGCATATTGGGTAGTTAGCTTCGGTAAGGTATGAGGGCGACCTTTCAGGTAGACTTCGTACAGGTGTCTCAATTCCTGATCGAAGACACCCATGGACCAGCCGTCGGAGGCGATGTGGTGGAAAATAATTTGCAAGACGTGAACCTGCTCGTCCAATCGAAACAATGTGGCACGCAGCATCAAGTCTGCGCTTAAATCAAAGGGCTTAGCAGCTCGATTTTTTATAAGGGACTTTAGTTTCGCTTCCGATCGTTCGGTTGCCGAGGCTGACAAATCAATCAAAGGCAGCTCAAACTTGCTGGCAGATTGAATCATCTGGAAGGGAACACCATGTTTGTTGGTTACAAAGTGAGTCCGAAGGGCCTCATGGCGTTCTAGGATTGAGGTGAATGACCTCCATAGTGCTTCTATGTTTATCGGGCCGTGTAACCGCAGGACCCGATTTATGTGGTAGGTGGGCCGATCTGGCTCCAACTGATGCACGAACCAGAGGCGCTTCTGGTTAAAAGACAGAGGGCAGGATTGTTCCTGTTCTCTTTTGGGAATTGTCAAAGGCGTCTTCATTTTCACGGATACTGTCAGCGGGATCAGTTTTCGCTATGGCTTGATGTTATTGGAACACTGGCTCTGTATAGAAGTTATGGGTAATCAAATTTAATGTTTTTCAGAAATTTGTCATCCACATACTTCAAGTGTTTTTGGCTTTCTGATCATGGCTATGATTGCTGTAGCCAGCCTTTCACTATTTCCTTCAACTCGTCGACTCCCTGGAGACCGTAGTGGCTGATTGCCCAGAAAACTCCGATGTAGAGTAGCACTGCGCAAACGGCTAGTCCGCAAGCGGCCAGCATGCCGAGTCCATCGTCCTCTGTCATGGCGACTCCGATAATGAAAATGACCATAGCGGGAGCCGTATTGGTCAGCGGAATGGGTAAAATCATAAGACAGGCCATGACTATAATGAGTATGCCAGCTATGAGGTGACCACTTTTTGCCAGGACCCAAGTCCAGCGGGGTTTGATGAGGTGTTCTACTTTCCCGAAAAACTTGGAGGCAGTGCCGATCATTTTTTCGGCCATTTTGCGACCGATTGTGCGTTTGGCTGCCCATTGGGGTAACCAGGGAGCTTTCCTGCCTATCATCATCTGGATTGCCAGAATGGTTATCATGATTCCAAACGGCGTACTATAGCCGGGAGCGGGAATGGGCAGGGCGCTTGGCAATGACAGGATGATAAATAGCAGTCCGAACCCCCGATCACCCAGTGCAACCACGAGTTCCGACATTTTTATGCCGTCTTCGTCACCGTGGAGCAGAAGGTCTTGGAGGTCTTGAGACAGTTTTGAGTGGCTCATGGGTCGGATTAAGGTCTGTGGATTTCCAAATAGAAAGAAAAATTTCCCTTTCCTTTCTGGCTAAAGTAGTAATTCGTCTCAGTTTTTCAGATTTAGAACCAGAATGACTAAAACATCAAAGGCAGTGGCTATATTGGGAGGTGCATTTGATCCCGTCCACTTGGGGCACCTGTCGCTGGCCGAAGATACATTTCGAGATCTGAGCCTGGATGAGGTCTGGTTTGTCCCGACGGCTCAGTCGCCTTTGAAGGAAAATACAGCTGGTTTGAGCAAGGAGGGGCGGCTCGAGCTTTTAGAAGCGGCTCTCGAAGGGTATCCCCAATTCAGTGTCAATCGGTTCGAGATTGATCGGGGTGGGGTCAGTTATACGATCGATAGTGTCGAGCATTTTAAGAGCGAAAGACCGGATGTTAGTTTCTATTGGATCATCGGAGGTGACCAAGTAGCTCAGTTGCATAAGTGGAAGAATATTGAAGCTCTTTGTGAGCTGATGACCTTTGTCATCGTTTCAAGACCGGGATACGTGATTGACACTGCGCAGATTCCTGCCATCCCCAAATTGCGTTTTTTAGAGGTCGAGTCCCGTTTACTGGATATCGCGTCTTCTGAGATTCGAGAACGAATCGCGGCAGGAAAAGGTGTTAAACATCTATTGCCAAAGGCTGTCGGCGATCTTATCGTCCAAAAGCAATTTTATAGAGGTTAATTTATCGTATGGATTTAAAGGCTATTCCCGAAGAGACAAATACACTACTTAAGTCGGTCGTTCGAGCATTGGACGATCGCAAAGCAGAGGACTTGAAAGTGCTTCACGTAGGAGATTTATCGTCGATCACTGATTTTTTCGTGTTGGCATCTGGTAATTCAGAACCGCACCTGAGGGCATTGCTTAGCACGGTATCCCGTGAGCTGAAAGACTTGAAAATCAGGACGGTTGGTAGCGATTCGAAGGCTGGAAGTGGCTGGGCCGTAATCGATGCGTTTGATGTGATGGTTCACCTGTTTCTCGACGAACAG
>CALGUT010000327.1 GCA_937920335.1 uncultured Opitutales bacterium | reverse complement strand
GTCGCTTATAATCCGGATTTGGATCAAATAATTCTAAGCTGTCGTTCATTCAATGAGTTGATTGTAATCGATCATAGCACCACTAGCGAGGAAGCTGCCGGACATACAGGCGGCCGTTCGGGGATGGGTGGCGACATTTTGTACCGATGGGGAAACCCATCTAATTATCGTGCTGGATCCATGGCAGATCAAAAGTTTTTCCTACAGCATGATACCCGTTGGATTCAGAAAGGCATGCCAGGCGAAGGGTCCATCATGATATACAACAATGGCAATCGTCGACCTGCTGGAAACTATTCCTCGATTGATGTGATTGTTCCGCCTTTAAATGAGAACGGTACCTATCATATTAAAGTGGGTAGCGCATTCGGTCCGCAAGAGCTTGAATGGGGTTTTGTCGCAGAGACTCCTACCGACTTTTATTCTTCGTTCATCTCCGGAGCGGATCGTTTGCCGAATGGCAATACGTTGATCTGTTCGGGGTCGGAAGGTATCTTTTTCGAAGTGACGCCCCAAGGAAAGACCGTTTGGAAATACTTGAATCCGTTTGAAGTTCCACCGCGCGGGCCAGAAGGGCCCTATAGCGTATTTCGGGTAACTCGATATGCTCCAGACTACAGTGGGCTGTCTCGGCTTTGGGATTAAGCTTCGCTTAAAGCTTCACCCATGCATTATCCGATTGGTTACTTTCAACGGCCTTCTCGATAAAGTGAATACCTGCCAGTCCGTCTTCAACGGTGGCGTATTTCGAGCCATCAGCTTCCATGTAATTTCGAGTTTTGTGGGCTCTGACATCCTCTTCGAAGCTTCTGTGTAGGCGAGCGAATGCGTCGTGAAACCCTTCGCTGTGTCCCCAGGGTATCGTTTGTTCGTTGGCCAACTCGGTAGGTAGTTGACCTATGAAATCATCGCTGGCGTCATCCTGCCCTCGATAGTAGATGCGCTCTGTCTTCCCGATTGGATGAATGATGAGCTTTTCCGAATCTTCCTGCGCCCAGCGCAGCGAACCTTTTTCTCCGTTCACTTCAATCCGCAAATCGTTCTTGTGGCCTACCGCAATCTGGGTTGCCCGAATCAATGCCTTCCCGCCATTATTCAATTTGCAGTAGGCAGTAAAATGATCATCCAGATTGTCCTCCTCGTGTTCGTTCCACTTGAAAAAGGTTTCCAGATGGGCGCTGAGTGATTCGATTTCCAGGCCCGTTATGAAACGCAGTTGCATCAGTGCATGGGTGCCAATGTCTCCGCCGCAATTTGAGATTCCGGAGATCTTTTTATTGAGGCGCCAGGTGTTCTCTTTGAAGCCTGGACTATTCGAGCGTAACGCCATCCAGGATTGTAGATAAGCGCAATCGACCCAACGAATGTTTCCGAGTAGGCCGCTCCGAACGATATGGCGAGCGAGGCGAGTTGTCCAATGTCCCAAGTAGGTGTGGGCTACGCAGAATGGTATGCGCTTCTCTTTGACGATACGGCAGAGTATCTCAGATTCATTTCGATTCAGAGTAAGGGGCTTTTCGCAAAAAACAGGTATGCCCGCTTCAAGGAATTTCTTGGCGGGGTCAAAGTGCGCATGGTTAGGCGTTTGAATCAACACATAGTCAACGCGATCTTCAGGCGATTTCCCCAGTTCACCTTGGAGCATCTCATCGTAACTCGCGTATCCTTGAATGGGATACGGCCAATATTTCGAAGCTTGTATCGCTTTTTCAGGATCGGATGAAAGTGCCGCAGCGGTGATCCGCCGTGTGCCATCCATAAATATGGCTCTTTGATGAGCGAGGGTAATGAACCCGGAGCTTCCGCCAATCAGGCCGACTTTGAGTGGTTTTTGAGACATAGACGAGTGCGTCAAATCGGTTAAACAGGTTTCAGTAACGACAGGCTACTGTGTATGGTATAGGTCTTCTCGCGAGTCTGAGCCTTAGTTTCGTTTTCAAACGGTTATGCTGCCGCTTCTTCTTCCTTCTTTTTAGGTTCTTTGAAAACGAGGCTAAAGAGCAGCATAATCACCAGAGCCATTACGGAGGGAATTCCCCAGATCATTTTCCAATCCATTCCTGCGAGTTGAGCGTGACGTAATTCTACCTTCTTCTCATTCAAAGTATCGATTTGAGCTTGAATGGCGGACGAATCCGATATGGCCAGTTGTTCGGCCAGGGTCGCCGTTTGCATTTCAGCTTCCTTTAGTTGTTCAGCCGCTAGCACACTGGCTTCTGAGGTGAATTTCGTCTCAATAACACCGGCAACTTTGGCTCCGATAAATAACCCTAGGCCAAGTGTGAAAAAGACAAGTAATCCCTGAGCTTGAGCCCGGATTTTGGGATTGGCTACGCGATTGGTATAGATCTGACCCGTTACGAAGAAGAAGTCGTAGCAGACACCATGAAGTATGATTCCGGAAAGGATCATCCAAGAGACTTCTGCTGGTGCACCCAAGGCAAACAGTGCGTAACGAAGAACCCAGGCACCCATGCCGATCAGCAACATCCACTTGATTCCGAAGCGCTTAAACGCAAAGGGCATTAACAGCATGAATAAGACCTCTGAAATCTGTCCGTAAGACATGGTAACTCCCACTGGCATCTGAGCTAATTCAACTACACGGCTCGCCAGTTGGTAATAGAAGGCAAGCGGAATACAGATCAGTGTAGAGGCGATAACAAAAACGAGGTAGGATCGGTCTTTGAAAAGAGCGAACGCATCTACTCCGAAGACCTTTCCAACGGTGAGGGTTTCGCCTTTGCTTTCGGGAGGTGTATTAGGAAGAAAGAAACTCATTACGCCCAATACGAGGGCCGCACTCGCGGTCAGGAAGAACATACTTACGGTAGTTTCCCATCTTAGAAACGTTAATGAAAACCCTGCCGCAATCCATCCGATCGTCCCAAATACTCGAATGTATGGGAAATTCTTGTCGGGATCGGCCAGATTCTTGAGAGCGATGGTATTACTCAAAGCGAGCGTCGGGTAGTACGTTAGCATGTAACCGGCGATCAGGATA
This sequence comes from uncultured Opitutales bacterium, assembly GCA_937920335.1. Classification (GTDB taxonomy): domain Bacteria; phylum Verrucomicrobiota; class Verrucomicrobiia; order Opitutales; family UBA2995; genus UBA2995. The sequence continues at coordinate 7 of CALGUT010000327.1, read as the reverse complement.
ATGATTG
>CALGUT010000326.1 GCA_937920335.1 uncultured Opitutales bacterium | reverse complement strand
AAGTCCCCATAGCTGATCACAGGACCAATTAAGGCGTGGATTTTCTTCGCGGTACCGTTGCCCGGTGTTTATTTCCAAGCGAAATGAGTTATGATCGAACACCACCGTGCCGCGCCTATCAACTTCATCTCGCAGGGAATCTCGAATGGAAAGGTCGGTCGAGGTCGGAGAAATAGCGGGCAGAACCTCAGTGGATAAGTTCTTCGCCGTCCATGATTGCCCAGGCTTCCATTGCGCATGACCATAGACCTTAAATTGAGAGGACGACTGAAGATAATTGGTGGGTAGCCATTGGTTTTCGATTGGTGGAATCGTCAAGTGCGAGTGAGAACCACAAACGAGCGTATCGGTTGGCACTTGCTTGAGGATTCCGTGATCATCGATTGGCAATTGGTCCTGATAACCGAGATGAGAAATTACAATAAGGCAATTTACCGATTCGCTCAGTTCCTCCAAATAGGGAAACAATGCCTCACTGGGATCTTCGAAGAGTAATTGTGCTTCAAGAACATCTGAGTAATTGGCCAATCCCAACACGCCAACCAGCTTATCATCGTATTCAAATACAAGAGCCTCATTCGTCACAGAGCATAGTGGCGATGACTTTTGATTATTGCTAATAACAGAAGGAATGGATGACGCCCCCAAAATGGTAGCTAACCGATCAGGACCCCAGTCAAGGTCATGATTCCCAATGGTGAATACATCGAGCCCGGCCGCTTCATACAGGTCGTAGCTTGGACTCTTACCGGAATCGGTTGGCATAAATACGTCCGAGGGGTTACCCGCTCCGTGATCGTCGCCTCCGGCCAGCATAAGAACATCGCCTTCGATGCTTTCTCGTTGTGCCTGTAATCTCGCGGGGAAGGATGCGATTTCCTCCGATTCGCTGAAAAGGTTTCCGTGAGCGTCACAGAAGTAGAGAATATTCAGTGGAGTGGGGTCGCTTGGTTTTTCTGGAAGTGGACCTCCCTCATCCGAGGGCCGCCAGATTGCTGAATAAGATTTTCCCTCGACCGCCACCTTTGACCATAGCAAACTTCCTATTTCTTGTTCTCCCATTCTTCCTGTCAGCATTTACAATACCAACGGAATATTGGCCAAATTCCTGCTAAAACCAAGTCCTTATGCTCATACGTTATTCTAAAATCGCTCTGGTAGCTTCATCGTGCTTTTTCTTGTTCTTGGTTGCCTTCAATAACCTCTTTGATTACGGGTCGAACTACGCCTTCGTCGAAGCGGTGCTGAGTATGAATACCACCTTTGAGGGGAATGCCGGCATGTGGAGGGCCATTGAGTCACCGGTCATCCATCACCTGTTTTATTGGTCGGTTATAGCCTGGGAAGCCACCGCCATGATACTGATCGGTTGGGGAACCTGGAAGCTTTGGAAAAGTAAGACAGAAGGAGCCGATGCATTCAACAAAGCCAAGGGAATCGCCGCAGTAGGTCTTACTTTGAGTATGCTACAGTGGTATATCGCATTTTTGACCGTGGGTGCGGAGTGGTTTCTTATGTGGCAATCTCAATCGTTTAACGGACAAGACGCAGCGATGCGCATGTTTCTTGTAATGGGAGTCTCCTTGATATTTCTTATGATGAAGGACGACGAGATAAGCGCTTAGCGTCTGTGTAGATGGAGTATAAGAATTGCATGGTCCTCTGTGGACCGGAGCTGGAGCCGTTTTACTGCAGTCGATTTAAAGTCGATGGCGATACCATAGGTGCGATTGATCGTATCGAGAAAGCTAACACAGTAAAAGGGGATGGTTTGGTTATAATTCCCGGACTCTACAATTCCCATACCCACATGGGAGATTCGTGTATGCTGGATGGAACGACGGGACTCACCTTAGAGGAGGGATTCTTTAGGCCGGACGGTTACAAATACCAGGAACTGGCGAAACTGACCCCGGAGCAGCAGGTTCCGCATATCGTTGCGCAGCTCCAGAATATGGTGCGGAGTGGAACCGTTGGGCATTTGGATTTCAGGGAAGAAGGAGTTAAAGGAGCGGAGATTTTGAAAGCAGCGTCTGAGCAAGTCGGGTTGGATTCGATTATCTTATCTCAATGGATGACCTCTCCATTCGACTCAGCGACCTTGATGGAAAACAAGGCTGAGCTGACGGACGAATACAAGCAGGAGCTGGATGCGATGTTGGCTGCGGGCGATGGATTCAGTGAAAGTACGATGAATGACATGACCGATCCGGCATGGGCCTACGTCAAAAAACGTACCCAGGAACTTGGGAAACTAAGAGCTATTCATTGTTTGGAAAATTGGGGCTACAGAAACCTGAGTCTTGAAATGGCGTGTCGGGGTGACTTGATTCGCGCGATTGAGATCTACGATCCAAACATCATCGTCCATATGACGGTGGCAAACGAAGAAGAGCAAAAGCTTCTGGTAGCATCTGGGATCACCGGTGTGTTTAATCCAAGAGCGAACGCGAATCTCGGATTACCGCTGCCACCCATCAAGGGATTGATCGAAGCGGGGGCGAACATGTTGCTTGGCACTGACAACGCCATGCTCAACAACTCGAACATGTTGGCCGAACTGGACTTCACTTACAAGGTAGCGAAGAGCCAATATGGGGATGCGGTAAATCCTCCGCCTCAGGAGATTCTTAAACTGGCTACATCAAACATAAGAAAGGTGTTTCCCGATCGCTACGGTTATTTGGACAAAGGTGTACCCGCTAATTTCGTCGTGCTTGATTTTTCAACCTCGCGTTTACAGCATACCCACCATCTACTTGCGAGTGTCACCACCCGGCTGGGTCCGGAAGATGTATTGGCAACCGTCTTACGTGGCAAAGCGATTTACGAATCGAAGAACTTTAACTGATATATACTTTGGCTGAACTGTGTAATGCATTTGAGGGAACCTTCTGGCCCGGGTTACGTTGGCCGGAATTCGAAGATATGCCAGACAAGGAATCCGCTTTCGTCATTCTACCCATTGTCGGATACACGGATTGGGGATTGGGGTTGCCGTTGGATGTAGAGGAAGTAATTGCGATGGAGGTCTTGTCTCAGGCTAGCAAGAACGGCCATCAAAGCGCCCGGCACCTGGTGCTACCGCCACTCAGATTCACCATGGCCCCAACGCAGAACAGCTTTTTCGGATTATCGCCCGAATTGGCCCATGATGCGGTTAGGGAGATTGTGCTCAGCATTAAAGAAAGTGGCTTTCGAAAAGTCGTATTGTACAACTCGAGCCCTTGGAATGAAGACCTGGTTGATGCCGCTGGTCGTGATTTACGCATTGAGCTTGGCATGCAGATGTTCTCGATAAACCTCTCGGGGCTGAACTTGGACCTACTGCCAGAGCGAAGTAAGACCCGTCACTTGTGCCAGAAGCTTGGTTGTTTTTTGCTCGATCGTGAACCCTCTGAAATAGTCGAAAACAATAAAGGGCTTTTGGGCTTTATTGCTGCAATCGATAACGACGACTTTGATCGACTGAAAGCCGATGCCATGGAGGTCTCGGGTGAGGACATCCTACGAGTGTCGGTTGACAAGTTGGTTGGGTTGATGAGTGAAGTAGCGCAGCACGCTCCCTTGCCGAACAACGGTGAAGTTCCTACTACTAATCAAGGCGAATGATGAATTACCCAAGCGCCTATCGCGAAAGACTTTTAACTGCGTTCACCTGGAATGAGATTCAGGCGTTGCCTAACAAAGCTCAGATCCCGATCGTCATTGGTACCGGTGCTATCGAACAACATGGGCGGCATCTACCAGTAGCAGTTGATGCATTGCTCGCCGAGACGCGGATCGAACGTGCCTTTGCGTTAATAAGCTCTGAGAATCGTATCTTGGTCGGACCTTCAATTACCTATGGAAAGAGCAATGAACACACGGGGTTTCCGGGAACCATCTATATTTCGAAAGAGACCTTGCGACGTCAGTTGTTAACGATCGCGCGACAACTGTACGATTGGGGGTTTCGAGTAATGGCAGTAGTGAATACCCACGGGGGAAATATAGCGGTCCTAAATTATACCTTGAGGGAGATTCAAAATGAACTCGGTATGTCTGTCGGATATTTGAAGTCAGACTTTCCGATGGGATTGTCCAAGCAGGAGGAAACGTATGGGTTTCATGCCGGGGAGGCCGAAACAGCCTGGATCTTGGATATTTGGCCT
>CALGUT010000325.1 GCA_937920335.1 uncultured Opitutales bacterium | reverse complement strand
ACCAATAGGATGACGGCAACCGCAGCTGTTATTACCAACAGTTTGTGCTCTTCCGGGTTGAATACGATCAGTATGCCCTGCTGCCCAAATGGGAAGAGACCTCGAATCGCATGGATAAGGTAGAACCAGCCCGAGCTTAGGCTTACCCATATATCAGATTGAGTGGGAATTGTAGCAAGCTCGGGAATATTGGTAACACTTCCGTGGTGCTTTCTGAGTAAAAAGTAGAGACTCAATGTGATGAGCGATAAGAAACAGAATACCCAAGTTCGTTTGTCTCTCAAGCGTTCAGCATTTCTGACGAAATCTTTGAATATAAGTAGAAACGGAGCGGCCATGGCAGCTTCGTAAGAGAAGCACGCGAATGCCAATGCAAGGAGCGCCCCGAAGAGCCAGCCGTAAGCTAGTTCGAGTTTTCCTAGTCGCTGTGCCTTTTGTGCTTTTTCGTAGAGAATAAAATAAAGGAAGAATCCGTAGCCACCTAGGATGATGTTCGTACTACTTATCCGGGACACCACGGTGGTGGTTGCTGGAAGGCTGACCCAAAACGCGGTTGCAAGCAAGCAAAGCCATTCGTTTTTCTTGAAGAAAAGACTGAAAAACCAATAGACGATGGGAATGAGTCCTACGTAAGCGATGGCTGCACTGATTCTCCAGGCCTGGTAGTTATCAGGCAAGGCTTGTGTCCATAGGTAGAAAATCAGGTTCTTTACCGGCCTAAAGAACCCGAAGCAGTCGACGGTAAAGGTATCGGCGAGGGAAGAGAAGCCACTCACGTAGTTAAGTTGTTGTTCATCGTCGAACATCAACTCTCCCTCGCTGTTCCAGGTGTAAATCAGCCCGATCGCTAGCATGAGTACAGCGAGTAGCGCTTTTGGTTGTAGGAGAGATGTGAGCTTCATGAGTTAAACACTAAGGAGATAGGAGAGGTAAAACCGCTGATCAACCTGTTTGTAGTAACCGAAACCGGTTAACACTTCTTTTATAGTCGTGGAGGGCAGGGAAATAGGAGTCTTTGATTCTTCCAATCGATCTCAATATCTACTCCAGCGTTCATCAGCGAATACCGAGGTTCTGTTCCCTTTTCGGCAGTGTTTTGAGCTGATTGATCTTTGCGATTCATTAACCGTTTACGTCGATGCGTTTCTTCTCAAAGCGAGCTTACGCTTCGGCCGGATTTGTGGGTTTTACACTCAGATGAATTGCAGGAATCAGGATGAGGACCAACGCTAATACAAGACTCGAAATCGTATAAACCCAATCGAGATGCAGATATATCTGCTGTGTCCAGTACTGCCCCATAATGACAAGAGCCAGACAGGAAGCGGAGGTATAACCCAAGTCCAAGCCAGCCCATTTTCTGCCGAAGAATAAAAGCGGAAGCAGGGCAAGAAAGGAGTAGTAGTACCCACTTAGATCGATAAAGAAGAACAGACCGGTTAAGCCAACAACGAGATAGTGGGCTAGGCTAGATCTTCTAGCGGAAGCGAGGAGTAATCCCAGAAAAGTTAGAGCAACCGGAATGTATACCCATGTCCGCTTCGCCAAGGTTTCCCTCTTTTGCTCATTCCACCATGTGATAGGATCTTCTTGAAAGATTTTGCCGCTGGTGAGGTCCGAATCAATTGTGACTGCAGCTCGCCATCCGACATGATTGGCCGACAGTCTGTTGTTGTGAAGAGCGATAGTCTCACTCCATTCTGACCAGCTTGAACGGTCACTTAACAGTGTGGCAAGCACTGCCCAGGTCGTCAGCAGAACTGCCGCGGTGATGGTGGTTTTAAGTAACTGCATACATCGGTCTGATCGTTTCCATATTAGCCAATCCGGTATTGCTGGTTTTGGATTTTCTGAACCGCGGTTACTACGTATTTCCGCCCACCAACTCCAAAGGAAGGGGAAAGCCAAACTAAAAAGAAGTATGCCGGGAAATACACGGAGTCCTGTTGCAAACCCTAGGCATAGGCCTGCAGCGATGGGGTATCTTTTTTTTTGTAGTACAATTCCCCCTACAACACCGAAGAACCAGCCAAACCTCAAAAATGCATTTCCTACCCAAGAAAAATTGCTCATGTAAGCTATTCCAAAGAGGATCGTTGAAACGAGTGCGGCTTCGATTCCGAAACCCCAGGCTATTAATCCGAATGCCGCCGCGAGAAGGACCCAGTCTATCGAGGCGAGAAATGCCAACTTTGGCTCGGTTAGAGCTCCGGTTCCTAAAAAACTCTTTGCAACTAGCGTATAGGTTGGAGGAGGATTAAAGCCATGGTCCTGTAGGGTTCTGAGAAAGTACTCAGTTCCCAGATCATTGTAGAATACTGCAATGTCGGCAACAAAACGCGTCCATCTTTCTTCAGTAAAGGCCGCTTTTATTTCCTCACTTTGCAAGAGGGCGACTGTTGCGGGCATGATCTCGTAGTTCCGCATGTCCCGGTAGCTGATCCGCGACCAGAAGTCCCGGTCAGATACATCGCTCTCTACTTCCCGCAGAGCCAGAAGACAGGCGTCGTAAAAATGATCGTATCCGAGCTCAGCGTGGTAGCGCGTGCCGATCACATAGTGAAACATATCCCAAGACTGTAGATGCCTGACCTCATCCTTATTGATGGGTCCGTGAAAAGTAAGAAAGTTGGAATAAACCAATAGGCTGACCAGTGCGCAAACAAAGAGCGTGGAGACTCTTAGTCGCTTGGAAGCGCGGGAAGCATACTTCGCCATAACGATCAGAATGACCGCAAAAAACAAACAAGCCCAAGCTGAGAGATAGTCGCTTTCTACGGTATAGAAAGGCCAAGAAACATCAAAGATCGGAGATAGGAAATTCTCGGATGAGTAGTTGGGGTTTCGAATCATTCTCTATGTATCATTCAGCAGGGCAAGATTGTCTGGGAAATGGTAGAAAACGGCAATAATTTAAGGAGCAATATTACTTCTCCTGGACAGCGAAATGAGTTGGACTGTTTATCGAGGCTATTCCTTGGATGGCGCGAAATTTTTGAATGATCTCATCATTACCTGGATAGTTAGCAGCTAAGAACCCAAGCAACTCAATCGCTTGTGAAGTTCGGTGGGTTTTTATATAGATATCGGCAAGACGAATGGCGGCATCCTTTGAAAAGTTTCCATCCCAAGGCGCATCCAGTGCTGATTTTAGATAGGACTCCGCTTTACGGGTTTGGTCGAGGTGAACATCGTAGATGTAGGCGGCTTGAACTAGATAATGTATCGGAGGTGTTGTATTGGAACTTCGGTGACTTTCCAGGATGGATTCCAACTGGGAAGCTGCTTCGTTTAGTTGCCCTGACTTGCCTGCCCATAACGCCAATAGATATTCAATATGATGACGATACTTAAGATCAATCGGGGCATCCTGAAGCGCTTTTTCGAGCAACGGCTTCGAGCTCTCCAAGTCTCCCTCAAGTAGTGCCTCTTCTCCTAGAAAGGCAAGCATCACGTAATTGTCTGTTTGCCATTCCAACGTACGTTCAGCGAGTGCTGTTCTGGATTTCCAGTGTGGCACCCACAGAGCTGTGGTTATTATAAATAA